>JACCYC010000264.1 GCA_013696665.1 Burkholderiaceae bacterium
AGACCGGCTGGCGGAAGCGTTTGCGGAGATGCTGCACGAGCGCGTGCGGCGTGACCTGTGGGGTTACGTGCCGCACGAAGCGCTGACCAACGAAGAACTCGTCAAGGAAGCCTACCGCGGCATTCGCCCCGCTCCTGGTTACCCCGCTTGCCCGGAACATTCGGTCAAAAGTGAAATGTTCGTCGCGTTGCGCGCCGATGAGATCGGGATGAAGCTGACCGAGAACTACGCGATGAGTCCCGCTTCGAGCGTCAGTGGATTCTATTTTTCTCATCCGCGGTCGAGATACTTCAACGTGGGTCGCATCGGCCGTGACCAACTCGAAGACCTGGCGCAGCGCAAAAGCGAAGCAGTGGTTGAGCTTGAGCGCTGGCTTGCGCCGAACCTGGGTTAGTGGCGATCGCTCGGTTAAACGTCTGGACAGTTCAACCTGACCGCGCAATGCGACCTACCGCGCGTACCGGTGAAGCCGTCGGCTATCGTTACGCCTACTCGCTCCGTTTTGATAGCCCGCCGATCATGAAACAACTCGCTAGTGTGATTCTCGTTTTCGGTATGTCTGCTGTGTACGCGCAGGCCGATGTTGTTACACCGAACGAAAACCTGCGCGTCGAAGGCATCCCGCAGATCTCGACATCGCTCGCGACACGGGTCGGTGCTTACAGCGACTTTCGCGGCCACGGATTTGTCGACTGGCATCCCGCGCGCAGCCAGATGCTGATAACTCATCGCGCCGCCGGTTCCAACGTCGCGCAGTTGTTCGTGCTGCCGAAGGCAGGTGGCGCACCGGAACGCGTGACGGACTTCGCGGAGCCGATTAGAACGGGTTTGTTTGATCCCCGTGCTGGCCGCTTCATCGTTTATGAACGCGACACGGGCGGCAACGAAGCGTCACGCATCTATCGGCTCGACCTCGAAACGCGCGCCAGCACCCTGCTATCCGACGCAGAGACTCGCAGCAGCGCAGTCTGGAACGAAGCGGGCACCCAGCTGTTGATTGCGGCGGTGCCGCTGGACCGCACTGCGCAAGGCGGCCGCAGAGATCAGGTTGGAACAACGCTGACGCTCCTTGATCCACTTAAGCCGGAGGATCGGCGCGTCGTCGCGGAACTACCGGGCACCGGTTGGTTTGATTTCACCTTCGCGCCAGGTGACAAGTTCATGGTTGCGCTTCGTTACGTCAGCCGCACCGAGAGCGAGGTGTGGCGCATCGATGTAGCAACCGGGCAGCGCGAGCGCCTGTTGCCGCTGCCAAATGCGACCGCGAAGCGGGCAACCTACTTCAATTTTGAGTTCAGCCCGGACGGCTCGCGACTGTACTTGACGAGTGCGGAGAGCGGCGAGTTTCAGCAGCTGGCCGAGTACCGCTTCAGCACTCGTACGCTGCGCTATTTGGCGACCGACACGGCATGGGACGTCAACGGCATCGCGCTGTCCAAAGATGGCCGGCGACTCGCAGCCGTTTTTAACGTCGACGGGCGAGACGAATTGCGCTTGTTCGATCCACGAACTGGCCGCGAGCTCGCACGTCCGAAGGTACCAAGCGGACAAATTTCAACTCTAAAGTGGCATCCAAAGCGCGTCACCGAACTCGCTTTCACGTTGAATTCACCGCAAACACCGGGATCGATTTTTAGTCTCGACAGCAGAAGCGGAGCGCTGCAGCGCTGGACGACGCCGGACACTGCCGGCATCGATCCGACCCATTTTCGCGACGCCGAGATCGTTCGTTGGAAGAGTTTTGACGGTCGCATGATCAGTGGCGTCCTGACGATGCCTCCACCGCGGTTTACCGGGCCGAGGCCCGTATTAATTGCAATCCACGGCGGTCCTGAGGCTCAGGCAACCGTCAACTTCAACAATCGGTTCAACTATTTGGTCAATGAGCTCGGCATCGCGCTGCTGGAGCCGAACGTGCGCGGCTCGAGTGGCTATGGCAAAACGTTTCTCGATCTTGACAATGGTGTGAAGCGCGAAGATTCGGTCAAGGATATCGGTGCACTGCTCGACTGGATCGCGACCGAACCGAGATTGAATGCCAAGCGCCTGATGGTGTCGGGTGGAAGCTACGGCGGCTACATGGTGCTCGCGAGTCTGGTCCACTACAGCGATCGGTTACGTGGCGGCGTCAACGTGGTGGGGATCTCGGACTTCGTAAGTTTTCTTGCGAACACGGAAAGTTACCGACGCGATCTGCGCCGCGCCGAATACGGAGACGAACGCGACCCCGTTGTACGCGCGGTCCTCGAGCAAATTTCGCCGCTTGCCAACGCCGGCCGCATCCGTGCGCCGCTGCTGGTCGTACATGGGAAAAATGATCCGCGCGTGCCCATCGGGGAGGCCGAGCAGATCGTGCAGAAGGTGCGGGCCAACGGCACGCCCGTGTGGTACCTAGTGGCTGACAACGAAGGTCATGGGTTCGCACGCAAGGCTAATGCCGATTTCTCTTTCTACTCGATGGTGGCATTTATCGAGCGTTACCTGCTGGCTGACTGACCTTCATTGAAGGGTCAGCGGCCGGCCGCGGGGCGTGTGGTGCGGTCAACGCCTTGGCGTCAGCCGCGGCCACGATGCTGTTGAGCCGCCTGAATCGCCCGTACGCGGCGCTCCAGAGTGACTCGACAGCGGCTTTGCACCCACGGCCAGCGGGGCGCCGACGTGAACTGGTTTCGCGTTCCTCGACCTTCGGTGCGTGTGAATTTAGCGTCCGGTCGAATGCCGCGCCTACGGGCACCGCCAGCGTGCGACCGATTCGGGCGTTAAGTGGCGTTGGCATTGGCTCGTTATTGGGCCGAGCGCGCAAGCGTCGGCGAAGGCTCAGTACGCACTAGCAGCGTCAGCGTCGCGTGCACGCTGCGTTCACCCGTTGACGTTTCAAGCTCGATCGCCCCTGCCTCGAGCGCCTCCAGTTGCGCCCGGTTGGCCAGTGGAATCACATAGGCGCTTAGCGTTGCGTTGAGTTCGCCAAGCTCGATAACTTCCGAAGCACGTTCGTGGCGTGCCGAATCAATCGCGTCGCCTGTCAAGTAAAACGGCCGCAGTATCAGCCGTGCAGTGCCGCGCGCTTCGGGATGTGGAATGATCAGCAGGAATTGCGCGTCCGACTGATCAATGAGTAGCGACTGGGGTGAAACGGCTGCACCGTCGGGCAGCGCGAATCGGAATGCTTTTCCAACGCGCTGTACCGGCATTCTTGCCACGACCTCGATCGATGCAGTGTCGCCGGGGTTGAGTTGCAATGCGTCGGCAATGATTTCGTCGAGCTGCAGGCGAGCGTGACCGGCGCCAGCGCCTTGCGATGCCTCATCGACTTGCGATGCCTCATCGACTTGTTGGGTCCCGCAGCCGCCATCGACGTGGAGCAGGTTGACGCTGCGCTCCCGACGATGGACGTTCAGTGCCCGAGTGTATTCGTCCGCTTCCGGCAGGTTTGCTGAAAGATTGATTCGTGCGTGGCCGCGGTTGCGAAAATGCTGGCTCACGCGGACGTCGACAGCGGTGCCCGCAACCCGCACCTCGAGAGAACTCGCGAACGAGTCTGCGGGAGAAGAGCGGTTGACCGGCACAGCGCCGGGCTCGCTCGCGAGGGCAGGCGGAATGAACAGCAACGCGACCAGCTCGGCCGCGGCAAGTAATCCATCGAGCATCACATGTAGTGCAGACATTCGTTTTCTCCCTGGTCAACCAATCGCTGACGAGGGGAAGAATCGAATACCGACAAGAAACGGCTTCGAACGCCGCGGGAAAACTGTGTGAAAAAGTCGTGAAGCGGATATGGCTTACGCCATATCCGCGGGCGTCGGCGGCGTCGCAAGATGCGCACAACGGCAATCAAGCCGTAATTAGGCGCACCAAGGTGAGGGAGGCAATCATGCGGGTCGATTTCAGCAAGCAGCAGTTCAGTCCGGACGTGGAACAGCAATACATCCGACTGATGCGCGTAGTGCGCACTTTTAGCGCTTCGATAGTTATCGCGTCAATCGGAGCCGTTCTGGTTTATGCGTGGCCGGCAAGTGAAGGGCATTGGGTGGATGGCCTTGATTGGGACGTCAAAGCAACCTCGCACGCCGCAACGCGCGATGCCACGCTGGGACATTCAGACCCGGTGATTCGCGCGAAGCTCGATGCGGACTCGAGCCCCGATCCTGCGCTCAACAGCGTCGAAGGCGTCGTCCATCACGGTTAGCACGCGATTTTGATCAGGCTCCTTGGCACTCCGGGTATTTCGGACGTCTCCCCCGATTTGCCCGGAGCTTTTTAATTCGATTTGCTGATTGACTGTGGCAGCGACAGCGTGGCTACGGCGCCGCCCTCGGCGTGGTTAATCAGCCGCGCCTGACCGCCGTGCAGCTGCGCGACTTCGCGCACAAACGCCAGGCCGAGGCCGGTACCTTTCTTCCCACTGGGGCGCGGTGTCGAGAAAAACTTTTCGAATGCACGCTCCTGCGCGTACGGCGGCAGGCCGGCGCCATGGTCGCGTACCGTAATGTCAATGCGTCCTCGCGCGGCCTGGGCATCTACGGTTACGGCAGTTTCGCCGGGCGCGAAATCGATCGCATTGCTGACCAAGTTGGCGAGCGCACGCTGCAGCAGAAATCGATCGCCACCGATCTCGAGCTCTGGACCAACGTCGATAAAGACCTCGACGCCGCGCTGTGCTGCCACCGGTGCCAACTCCGCGCGCACTGCATCGGCCAGTGTTGCGACGGCCAGGATTTCGTACTGCGCCACCACGGCGCGCCGCTCTAGGCTTGAGAGCTCCAGCATGCGGTCGACCATGTCCTGCGCACGCGCGACCTGCTCTTCGATATTGCTGGTAAAGCGCACCCGCGCGTTTTCCGGCAACGGATCACGCAGCAGCTCGGCTGCGCCGCGGATGGCCGCCAGCGGGCTCTTGATCTCGTGCGTCAGCGTTGCGACATATTCCTCGACATAACTTTTCCCCGTCACCGCATCGCGGATGTCGGCAAATGCCACTCGAAACGGGTTGAGCACACGGCCGGCCCCGCCGCGTTGCGAGCGCAACGCCCGCCACAGGTCGGTGACCAGCCCAAACGGGCGCACCAGCCATACCGTCACGATCAATAGCAGAAGCGCGAACGACGCCACCGAAATGACACCGGCGGCGAGCAACTTCTGCCGCGCGTTGGCAACAAACGGCGAAAATGCAGACACCGGCTTGCCCACGCTCAACATGCCCACGATCTGATCGGGCGCTTGCGGCGACGCGCGCTCACGAATCGCAGCGCCAACGTACATTACGCCTGACGCCGGATCCGCTGCATCGGCCAGCGTCGTGCGGGCGCCGTATTCTCCGTCGAGTGTGCGCCGCACGTCGATCCATCCGCGAAAGTCGCGGCCGATGTCGCGCGCGGCCGAGTCATACAGCACGATTCCGTTGGCGTCGGTCACGTAGACGTGCAGCACCACGGCTGTTTTCTCGATCGCAAATATTTTTGCGTTCAACGGCCGCTTGGCGACATGCTGCAGCGTGCGCTCGAGCTCGTCGGTCTGAATCACTCCGTTGTAGGCCTGGCGCTCGAGCAGCGTCGCCAGCACGTTTGCGGTGTCGACCAGAGATTCTTCCGCCGATTCGCGATAGCGCGGATCGATGTCGAGGCTGATCCGGTAAAGCAGAAACACGACGGCGGCAATGTAGACCGCGACAATGCCGACAAAGATTCGGGTGCGCTTGCTCATCAAAGAAATCCGGCGAGGAAGTCCTTGCGGCGGAGCGTACGGCGCGCGCGCAGTCAGGCCTTTTCGCGCAGCGAGTATCCGAGCCCGCGGTGGGTGACGATCGGATCGTCTTCCGGTGCCGCCTCGCGTAGCTTGGCGCGAAGCGCCTTTACGTGCGCGTCGACGGTACGGTCGAAGGCAGACGCCGGGTCGTCCCATGCGCGCTCCATCAGCTCGTCGCGTGAAAACACGCGGCCGGGGCGCTCGATCAGGACTCGCAACAAGCGATACTCGGTCCGCGACAGATCGAGCGGTCGTCCATGCAGGCGGATCATCTTGCGCTCGTCATCGATCTTGAAACCGCCAGAAGTTGCTGGCGATGTATCGACCGGCGCGGCGCGTTGCACTCGCCGCAGAACCGTGCGCACGCGGGCAACGAGCTCGCGCGGAGAAAACGGCTTGGCAATGTAATCGTCGGCGCCCAGTTCAAGGCCAACGACGCGATCGATTTCAGTCGAACGAGCGGTTAAAAAAATCGCGGGCAACCCCGTGCCGCGTTGCAGTTGCTTGAAGAGCTCGAGGCCGTTTATGTCCGGCAATCCCACGTCGAGCACGGCGAGAGCAAAGCCTCCCAATTGCGCGGCTTCAAGTGCCGCTCCTGCGGTGGCGCACCAGTGCGGGTCAAATCCGTCGCTTGCCAGCGCGTAGACAATCGTATCCGCGATCGCGGGCTCGTCTTCGACGACGAGAATGCGCTGACGTGACATTCAATCCGCGCGCATGGCTACGCGACCATCAACGGCAACGTGACCTGGGGTTCACGTCCGGCCACCATCGAACGGTTGCGGCCGCTTTTTTTGGCCTGCAGTAAAGCCTGGTCGGCGCGCTGCAATAACTCTGTTGCGGTTTCGACGCCGTCCCAGGTCGCAATGCCCGCCGAAAATGTTTGTCGATCGGGAACGTGCGCACGCAGCCGATCCACCATCTGACCTGCGTGGTCGGCGTCAACGCCGGGCAGCAGTAGAGTGAATTCCTCGCCGCCGTATCGCACCAGTACGTCGGTCGGCCGCAATTGCTTCAGCCACGCCTGCGCCGAGCCACGCAGTACCGCATCGCCGGCCGGGTGACCGCGTCGGTCGTTGTAGCGCTTGAAGTGATCGAGATCGATCATCACCAGCGTCAACGGGTCGCCACTGCGGTGTGCGCGAGAAAA
>JACCYC010000273.1 GCA_013696665.1 Burkholderiaceae bacterium
AAGGCATCGTTAGCGACCAGGCGTGATAAAAAGTCGACGTTGTTGGTAACGCCAACGATATGAAAATCGTCGAGCGCCGAACGCATCCGTGCCAGTGCATGCGGGCGGTCCTCGCCCCACACGATCAGCTTGGCAATCATCGGGTCGTAATGCGGTGTGATTGCATCGCCCGCACGAATGCCCGCGTCGATGCGCACCGGCGCGGCATCATGAAAACTGTTGTCATCTAGGTTGCGGCGAAACTCGACGGCGAACGGTTGCGCAAGATGCGAAAGCTGTCCGGTTGCCGGCAGAAATCCCTTGTCCGGGTTCTCCGCATAGATACGCGCCTCGAATGCGTGGCCCCGAATCGAAAGCTGATCCTGCGAAACAGGCAGTGCTTCGCCAGCCGCGACACGCAGCTGCCATTCGACCAGGTCGTATCCGGTAATCATTTCGGTGACCGGATGCTCGACTTGCAAACGCGTGTTCATCTCCATGAAGAAGAATTCACCGTTTCGGTCGACGATGAATTCCACTGTGCCGGCGCCCTCGTAACCGACCGCTTTCGCTGCTGCCACCGCGGTGGCGCCCATCGCATGACGACGTTGTGAGGTCATGCCCGGTGCCGGCGCCTCCTCGATAATTTTTTGATGACGCCTCTGCACCGAACAGTCGCGCTCGAACAAATGCACGGCATTGCCGTGCTTGTCGGCGAACACCTGGATTTCGATATGACGCGGCCGCTCCAGGTATTTTTCGATCAGCACATGGTCATCGCCGAAAGAAGCCTGCGCTTCACGCTTGCATGATGCCAGCGCCGCGCCAAATTCCCCGCGCGCAGAAACGATGCGCATGCCTTTGCCACCCCCACCCGCTGCAGCCTTGATCAACACCGGGTATCCGATTCGATCGGCCTCGACCAGCAGCATGTCAGGCTGCTGCTGATCGCCGTGGTAGCCGGGCACCAGCGGAACGTTGGCCCGCTCCATCAGTTTCTTTGCTTCGCTCTTACTGCCCATCGCGCGGATTGCCGACGCAGGTGGCCCGATAAACGCCACATTCACGTCTGCCAGTGCCTGAGCGAACGCTTCGTTCTCCGACAAAAAGCCATAGCCCGGATGCACGGCATCGGCAGAGGTCGCTTGGACCGCAGCGACGATCGGTTCGACGCGCAGGTAGCTTTCGCTTGCCGCGGGGGGTCCGATCCGCACGGCTTCATCGGCTATCGCAACGTGGCGGCTACCGGCATCCGCGTCCGAATAGACGGCCACTGTGCGGATTCCCATCCGGCGCGCGGTTGTTATCACCCGGCACGCAATCTCGCCGCGATTAGCGATCAGTATCTTGTTGAACATGTCGGTGAGAAACGGACCCAAACAGCGTTCGCACAACGCGGGCGATAAAGCGAAAAAGTTTTGGCAACAACCACACCGCAAGTATCAACAGGACGATGACGACACCCAGCGCCACGAGCGGATAACTCAGCACCAGCCACATAAGGCCTGCGACGCCGACGTCTTCGACTGCAGACAGGGCGATATTGGAAAACGGCTCGGGCGATGTGTTGGCAGCAGCGCGCGTGCCGGCTTTGGCAAAGTGGCTGGTCGCGGCGAGCGATCCACCAAAGATCGCCGCAACGGTCGTCCATGCCGCGTTGTCCATGCCGCCAAAGACACCGGCCGCGAGTGCAGCGCCGGCCGGAATTCGTATGAAGGTCTGAATCGCATCCCACACGCTATCCACCCCAGGTATTTTGTCGGCGAAGAACTCGATCGCGAACATGACTGCCGAGGCGCTTAATACCCACGGGTGCTGCAGCACCGCCAAGCCGCCGGGAAGCTCGACCCACCCTGCATAACCGACCAGGCCTGCGATCAACAGCACTGCGTATAGGCGAATGCCGCTCGCAAAGCCCAGCACGGCGGCCAGCGCGATCAGCTGCGGAATATCAAACGCCTGCATCTATTCGGTCATCGACTCGTTGTTGGCAGCGACCGCCGCCTCGTAATCGACCACCCAGCGTGGCTTGCGCTTGTCGAGAAACGATCGCACGCCTTCACGGCCGTCATCGCTCGCTCGAATGTCGGCAATGCGCTGCGCCGTGTCCTCGATCAGGTGATCGTCGATAGGGCGTGCCGTCAGATCGCGTACCAATCGCTTGGATTCGACTACCGCGCTCGGGCTGGTCAACATCAGGGCACCCAGAATTTCATTGATCTTGCCGTCAAGCTCCTCGGGGGGCGCGAGGTCGTGGGCGAGCCCGATGCGAAACGCCTCAGCCGCGGTGAACTTCTCGGCGGTCAGGAAGTAACGGCGGGCTGTGTGCGGGTGCATCGCGCGCAACACGTACGGACCGATGGTCGCCGGAATCAAACCGAGCCGCGTTTCCGACAGACAAAATGTCGCATCAAGCGATGCGACCGCAATGTCGCAGGCCGCCACCAGCCCGACGCCGCCTGCGTACGCGTCACCCTGCACCCGCGCAATCACCGGCTTCGGACATTCGTAAATCGTACGCAGCATCGTCGCCAGCCGCAGCGCATCGGCCCGATTCTCGGCGTCGGAGTACTCCGCCATCCGCTTCATCCACGACAGGTCGGCGCCGGCACAAAACGCGGGCCCCTTGGCGGCGAGCACGATCGCACGCACGTCCTCGTTGCTCCCCAACTGTTCAAAGACGGTCGTCAGTTCGGCGATCGACGTTTCGTTAAACGCGTTACGCACCGACTCTCGCGCCAGCCACACCACCGCTACGCGATGATTGATGTCGATTTCAAGCGTGGTAAGGGTCATTTGTCCCGAAGATGGTGGCCGAGAAATCGATCGAGTTCGGCAAGCGACGCCTCGCGCGCAACGGCGTTGCCTCCGACGTGAACGCCTCGTTTGTCGATACCGGCAGGGATGTCGGCCCGAAAACGAACGGGCGAGCGACTGTCAAAACCGTGATGACCGTCGGCAAACGTGCGCACGGCCACCATTTCAGGATAGTCTGCCTGAAAGCGTTTCCCGAGTTGCTGGCACGGTGCAGCGGGCGTCCACTCGTCGGCCTCCCCGAGCAACATCAGGACCGGCGCGGCCGGTTCAACAATGGCGCGGCGCGCCCACCCACCGCATCCGGGGTAATAAGTGACGATCGCGGCCGGGGCTTGGCCGCGCCAAAACGATCGATCGACGACTTCCAGCGCGGTACTCGCTCCATTCGACCAACCCACAATGGCTACGCGTTTCGGATCGACATCATCGCGAGTCGATAGCCAGGTCGCCGTGCGCAACACGTCGTCGCGACGGTGCGCCACTTTGATGCTGCGCTCAACCGCAGGCTGTGTGCAGATTGAACGTTGACCGCGCGAGCCGAAACTGTCTGGCGCTACGACATGCCAGCCTGCGGCGTTCCAGCGTTGTGCGTACGAAATGTAACGGCCGTCCAGTTGGCCACGGTTGTTGTACAAGCCGCCGCAACCATGCAACGCAATGATTGCCGGCCGCCTGCCGCTCTGCGGTGCTGGTTGCCATTGCAATTGCAGTGGAAATTCGCCGTCGACAGCAACACGCTCAAACGCGAGCGATACGGCGCCTGCGGCCGACAGCGCAAAGGCAACGACGATACGCAGCGCCTTCACGCGGGCTGCCATCGCTTGGCGACTTCTTCCAGCATCACCTCGGTTGCGCCGCCGCCGATCGCGAGCACGCGTGCGTCGCGCACCAGCCGCTCGATCGCGCTCTCGCGCATGTAGCCCATGCCGCCGTGAAACTGCTGACAGGTGTAGGTCACCTCGTTAACCAACTCGCCGGTCAGCGCTTTCAGCATCGACACTTCGCGTACGGCGTCGCGCTGTTGGTCAACCATCCAGGCGCAGTGGTAAAGCAACTGACGGGCAGCTTCCGTTTTCGCCGCGAGCATCGACAGTTGCTGCCGCACGGTTTGCTTGTCCCAAAGGGTCGCGCCGAATGCTTTGCGCTCGTTGACGTAGCGATATGCCAGGTCGAGCGCGGTCAGACAGTGGCCGACCGCCATCGAACCCAGTGCAATTCGCTCGGTCTGAAAGTTACGCATGATCGCGTAGAAGCCGGTGTTTTCTTCGCCGATCAGGTTGCCCGCCGGCACGCGACAGTTGTCGAAGACCAGCTCGGCCGTGTCCGACGCAAGCCAGCCGCTTTTCTTCAACGCGCGTCCGACGCTGAATCCCGGTGTGCCTTTTTCGACCGCGAAGATCGAAAGGCTGCGCGAGCCTTTCGCCTCGGCTGTGCGCGCCGCGACGAATACCAGACCGGCGTGCACGCCGTTGGTGATAAACATTTTGCTGCCGTTGATCACCCACGAATCGCCGTCGCGCTTCGCATGCGTACGGATGGCTGCGACATCGGAGCCGGCATCGGGCTCGGTGACGGCCACGGCGGTAATGAGCTCACCTGAGATGACCTTCGGCAGCCAGCGCGACTTTTGTTCGGTATTTCCCATGTGAGCCAGATGCGGACTCGCCATGTCGGTATGCACCAGCACCGTGATTACAAACCCGCCTGAGGTCGCGCGCGACAGCGCTTCCTGGAACACGACGTTAGTTGTCATGTCGGCACCCGCACCTCCAATGTCTGGCGAATACATCAGCCCAAGCCACCCGAGCGCGCCCATTTTTTTTAACACGTCGCGCGGCGTGAAGCCGGCTTCGTCCCAGTCGAGTGCGTGCGGTTCCACCTCGCTGGCAATAAAGCGCGCAACCTGGCGACGCAGGTCTTCGTGCTCGGCGCCAACATAAATGGATGTCGTCATCTCGGTTACATCCGAAACACGCCGAACTTCGTCTCCGGAATCGGCGCGTTCGCCGCCGCCGACAGCCCGAGTGCGAGACACATCCTCGTATCGAGGGGATCAATCACACCATCGTCCCAGACCCGAGCGCTCGCGTAGTAGGGGTGGCCCTGATGCTCGAATTGCTCGAGGATCGGCGCTTTGAATGCGGCTTCGTCGTCACCGCTCCATGCGCCGCCGCGCTTCTCGATGCCGTCGCGCTTGACGGTTGCGAGCACACTCGCAGCCTGTTCGCCGCCCATCACATTGATCCGCGCGTTCGGCCACATCCATAAAAAGCGCGGCGAGTAGGCGCGGCCGCACATGCCGTAATTGCCCGCGCCAAAGCTGCCGCCGATGATCACGGTGAACTTTGGCACCTGGGCGCACGCCACTGCGGTGACCATCTTCGCGCCGTGCCGCGCGATGCCTTCGTTCTCGTACTTGCGACCCACCATGAAGCCGCTGATGTTCTGCAAGAATATAAGCGGCACCTTGCGCTGACAGCACAGTTCGATGAAGTGCGCTGCCTTCTGCGCGCTTTCGGAAAAAAGGATGCCGTTGTTGGCGATGATTCCGACCGGCATGCCTTCGATCCACGCGAACCCGGTCACCAACGTAATCGCGTACCGCGCCTTCCACTCGTCGAATTCCGATGCATCGACGATGCGCGCAATCACTTCGCGCACATCGTACGGCTTGCGGGTATCGGTCGGGATTACGCCGTACAGATCCGCGGGGTCAACACTCGGCGCTCGTGCTTGGCGCATCTGCTGCGCGGCCGGTTTGGTGTAGTTGGTGGTGGCAACGATGCGTCGGGCCAGCGCGAGTGCGTGCGCGTCGTTTGCGGCCAGATGGTCCGCGACCCCGGATAGCCGCGTATGAACGTCACCGCCGCCCAGCTCTTCGGCGGTCACGATCTCGCCGGTCGCTGCTTTGACCAGCGGTGGCCCGCCCAGAAAAATGGTGCCCTGGTTGGCAACGATGATCGATTCATCGCTCATCGCAGGCACATAGGCGCCGCCCGCGGTGCACGAGCCCATCACAACTGCAATTTGCGGAACACCTTGCGCGGATAGTGTTGCCTGGTTGTAGAAAATGCGCCCGAAGTGATCGCGATCTGGAAATACCTCGTCCTGATTGGGCAAATTGGCGCCGCCCGAATCGACCAGATAAATGCATGGCAGCCGATTTTCGCGAGCAACTTCCTGCGCACGCAGATGTTTCTTAACGGTGATCGGGTAGTAGGTACCGCCCTTCACCGTCGCGTCGTTGCACACAATGACGCACTCGCGCCCCGCGACGCGTCCGACGCCTGTGATGATTCCGGCGGAGGGTGCCGCGTCCCCGTACATGCCGTAGGCAGCGAGTTGCGAGAGTTCGAGAAACGGTGTGCCGGGATCGAGCAGCATCTGCACGCGATCGCGCGGCAACAGCTTGCCGCGCGCAGTGTGCTTGTTGCGCGCGTCAGTTCCGCCGCCCAGCGCTATCGCGCCGACCTTGTCCTTCAGATCGGCGACCTGCGTGCGCATCGCATCGCGATTCCGCAGAAAGTCCGGACTGCGGGCGTTCAGCGTGGTAGTGAGCAGTGTCATCGTCGTATGTTAGTGCCCTGCCGAGCGTGGGTGCCAAACAGCTCGGGGCGGCCGTCATGGCGATGGCATCGTCGACACGCCGGGAGCGGCGGCTACCCGGTCCAGCCATGTGGTCACCGCCGGGTAGGGCGCAAGGTCAAGACCGGCGTCATCAGCCTTGTGCGTGTAGGCGAAAAGGGCGAGATCGGCGATCGACAATGTTTCGCCGACGAAGTAATGGCGCGCCTCCAGATGCCGATCCATCACGCCGAGCGCGGCGTACCCTCGCTTTTCCAAATCGGGCAGTCGCGGGTTGTCGTGCTCTTTCAGGAACACGCGGATGTAGCGCGCCACCGCGACCGCTGTTTCATGGCTGTACTGCTCGAAGAACATCCATCGCAGCACCTGCGCCCGTTCAAGCCTGTCGCGCGGCACCAACGGGGTTTCCTCGCCAAGGAACCACAGAATCGCGTTCGACTCGGGCAGAAATGTCGTGTCATCGATCGCGAGTACCGGCACTTTTCCGTTCGGATTCATTGCCAGAAACGTTGCACTTCGCGTTTCGCCCTCCAGCGTATTGATCTCGCGCCATTGATAAGGCACACGCAGGTTTTCCAATGCCATTTTGATCTTATGGCAGTTGCCGGACGTCGCCATCCCGTAGACGACATAGTTCATCGACGCTCCTTTCTGACAGGAAGCGAAGTTTGACACCGCTCGGATCAGGCAATATCCATCGTCATGAATTTCAATCCGGGTTCCGTCGGGGTCGTCGCGCCGCAGTCGATTCGATTCGACGCGCCGCTTGGCTTGTCGAGCGGGGCCGCGATCGCGGGCTATTCGCTGACGATCGAAACCTACGGCACGCTGAATGCCGATCGCTCCAACGCGGTGTTGATCTGCCATGCGCTCAATGCGTCACATCATGTTGCCGGCGTGTATGCCGATGAGCCCGCAGAAGTCGGTTGGTGGGACAACATGGTGGGGCCAGGAAAGCCGGTCGACACCGATCATTTCTTTGTGGTCGGTGTCAACAATCTGGGCTCGTGTTTTGGCTCGACCGGACCCATGTCGATTGACCCAGGCACCGAGCGGCCTTATGGCGCAAGCTTTCCGGTCGTCACGGTCGAAGACTGGGTGAATGCCCAGGCCCAGCTGGCCGATGTGCTCGGTATTACGCGCTGGGCCGCGGTCATGGGGGGCTCGCTGGGTGGTATGCAGGCTTTGTCGTGGACGATCCAGTATCCGGATCGCATCGCGCACTGCATTGCGGTTGCATCGGCGCCAAAGCTGTCGGCGCAGAACATCGCCTTCAACGAAGTCGCCCGGACTGCGATTCGCTCGGACCCTGATTTCCACGGCGGCAACTACTACGCGCATGCAACAGTTCCCAGACGCGGTCTGCGTGTGGCACGCATGATCGGACATATCACGTACCTGTCGGGTGAAGACATGGCTGAAAAGTTCGGCCGCGCGATGCGAGAAGCCGACTATCAGTTTCACTACGAAATCGAATTCGAGGTTGAGCGTTATCTGCGCTATCAAGGCGACAAGTTCTCCGAATACTTCGACGCCAATACGTATCTGCTGATCACGCGTGCGCTTGACTACTTCGATCCAGCGAAATCCACCGGCGGTGACCTGGTAGCGGCCATCGCGCCAGCACGCGCGAAATTCCTGCTGGTCGCCTTCACGACGGACTGGCGCTTCCCACCGGCGCGCTCGCGCGAAATTGTCGAGGCACTGATCGACAACGGCCGCGAAGTCGCCTACGCAGAGATCGATGCTCCTCATGGTCACGATGCGTTCCTGCTCGACGACATGCGTTACCACCGTGTAGTGCGCGCATATTTTGACAACATCGCGCGCGAGATCGACGCATGACCTCGCTGCCGCTCACCGTGGGTGTTCCAACCCGCGCGCAGACTGCAGCGCTGTCCGCACCGATGCTTCGCGTTGATCTGCAGCAGATTGCAGACTGGGTCAACGCGGATAGCCGTGTGCTCGACCTCGGGTGCGGTGATGGCGAGCTGCTCGCCCATTTACGCCAACACAAGCGATGTCATGGCTACGGCGTCGAGATCAGTGACGACCATGTAGCGGAGTGCGTGCGTGCCGGAATCATCGTGATTCAGGCGAACCTCGAGGCCGGCTTGCGCATGTTCGCCGACTCGATGTTCGATACTGTCGTGCTATCACAGACACTGCAGGCGATGCACAACGCAGAAGGGATTCTGCGCGAGATGGCACGCGTGGCGCGGCAAGGCGTCGTGAGTTTTCCCAATTTTGGCTATTGGAAGCATGCGGCGTCGCTGCTTGCGGGACGTATGCCGGTGACGCGGCACATTCCGTATCAGTGGTACGACACGCCGAATATCCAT
>JACCYC010000297.1 GCA_013696665.1 Burkholderiaceae bacterium
CGGTGAAGCTGCCGTTTCTCTCGCTGTACTTCATGATGCGATTGTTGGGAATGTCGCTCACCAGCACGTACCCACCCTCTTCAGGGAAGTACACCGGCCCTTCAGCCCAGCGCATGCCCGAGGCGACTTGCTCCACGGTGCTGCTGTAGATGCGGTATTTGGTGAAGCTGGGGTCAAGAACCAACACCGCAGGGTCGGGGTAACGCTGGTTGGGCTTGAACTCGAAGACTTGCGCCATGGCGCTGCCCCCGACCGAGGAGGTCGCGAGAGTTGCCAGTCCAGTGGTCGTGGAGGTTTTCAGAAAACCCCGGCGCGCGGTGTCGGTCTTGTCGCGTTGCATGGTTGTCTCCGTTGTTATTGGTGTTCCGATTGGTCAGGACACTGTATGAAGCGGTCCCGCATGGCTCAACTCTACGGCCTTGGCCCAAATCTGTATTCGGACATATTCATATTCTTAAGTGGTTGCACTGAACCGGCTGGTTGGATGGCGTTATCTTGGGTCTTACCAGATTGCAAACGCTACGAACGGCGATGATGATCAACCAAAGTGTCAATGGCCGCATTCATCGAGCGCGGAAGGTATGCAGTTTGGCGACAAGCAGGCAACCAACTCGTAGTCACGCATTTCGCCGGCACGGCTAGATTCGTTTGCAGCTCTAATAATTGCAATGGGAATCGCTGCCGGATTTTTCGCCAAGAATGATGTGGCGTTTGTCGCAGTTGCATCGATATTCACGTTTGCCGGACTGTGGCTGATGTGCCGAGCTCCGAGCTCTCATCACACCTTTGATCATGCGCAGAAGAGGGCAATACTTACGTGGCGAACCATCAGCGGAAGTCGGCGGAAAATCTCGCTGGACTTCGACCAAATTGCTGATGTTCGCGTTGCCAAAACACCGATGTATGACGAGGACAAGATGTATCGCGCGATAAGTACCCTGTTTCACGCCAGTGGTGGAAATGGCAGCGGACGCTGCCCCGGTTGTTTGATGAATCGCCGCCAAACGCAGGCGCCACAACGGTGGGCTCGGCTGCGGGTAGAGGCGGTGACCTCGTACCGATAATTCGCATGCTGATCGTGTTGGACAAACTGCCTTGCGACGCACCGACGATAAAGCGCGTTCCACTCAGGCCCTTAAGTCAATAACAGCCACTGTTACTGGGCGCTCTGTGACGGCCGTGGCGAATGGTCGGCATCCCGCAGACTGCCCTTAAGCGCGGCCCAATTTGCGACGAATCAAGTAGTAGCTCGCCCTGGTGGCTTCGATTCGACGGTACATGTTTCCTCCCCCGTTGCCGCACCGCGGATTTTCTTACGCAGTTGTTTGCACAAATTTTCTGCGACGTTTGAAAGTTTTCTCGCACCCACGAGACTAATTGGCCACGCTGCGGCTCGATCTCACGCCCTTAACGGCAAGATTTTTCTTGCCCCTACAAGCGAACGGAGCACGCCGGAAAGCGATTTTTGTGTGGGTGGTGTGAGGAAACCGAGCGTGCGGCCGATCGGTCGCGAGTTACACACAAAAGGAGAGCACACAGCTGCGCCTCAATCTGGTGGATTTGAAATTCAAAGGGAGGAAAAGGTGTCCATTCGAATTGTTAGACGGAGATAGGGCCGGGATCCTGGTGTTTCCGGCAATGTCACCGAGCGCGAGTGCGTAAGGGGCCGACGGTCGACTGAAGTGATCGTGTCGATAACGTCGAGCGTTGCGACAAGAAAATAACCCAGAGACAGGAAAAGGAATAACAATGCAGTTCAAGGGCAAGACAGCGCTGGTTACAGGCTCGACCAGTGGTATCGGGCTTGGCATCGCGGAAGCCTTCGGCGCCGAAGGCGCCAATCTAATCATCAACGGATTGGGCGACGCAGCGGAAACCGAGCAGCTGCGCCAGCGTCTGGCAGAGCAGTTCGGCGTCACTGTGTTGTACGACGCCGCCGACATGAGCAGGCCGGAGCAGATCGAAGCGATGGTTCAGCGGGGAGTCGACAAGTTCGGCGCGGTGGACATCCTGGTGAACAACGCGGGAATCCAGCACGTCGCGCCGGTCGACGAGTTTCCACTCGACAAGTGGGACGCGATCATCGCGATCAATCTGTCCTCGAACTTCCACGCGATCCGTGCCGCGCTGCCCGCGATGAAAAAACGCGGCTGGGGCCGCGTGATCAACGTCGCGTCGGCGCACGCGTTGGTGGCATCGCCATTCAAGTCCGCCTACGTTACGGCCAAGCACGGTGTCGCCGGGCTGACCAAGACCGTTGCGCTCGAAGTCGCCGAACAAGGAATCACCGCGAACGCGATCTGCCCGGGGTACGTACTGACTCCGCTGGTGCAGAAGCAGATTCCCGATACCGCGAAAGCGCGCGGCATCAGCGAAGATGAAGTGATAAAGAATGTATTGCTTGCCGCGCAACCAACGCGCAAGTTCGTCACTGTCGAGCAAGTGGCGGCACTGGCGGTCTACCTCGCATCGGATGCTGCAGCATCGATCACCGGTGCGATCCTGCCGATCGAGGGCGGCTGGACAGCTCACTGATAAAGGAATAGCGATGAAAAAATCCGTGCACAAGTCAGCACCGAGGCCTAAGACGCGAGCGCCCACAAAGGCGGCGTCGAATGCGATGCCGCCGGGCCAGATCGTGCTGGTCTTGCAGGGCGGCGGCGCGCTCGGTGCGTATCAAGTCGGCGTATATCAAGCGTTGCACGAGGCCGGGATCGAGCCCGACTGGGTGATCGGCACGTCGATCGGCGCCATCAACGCGGCGTTGATCGCCGGCAATCTGCCCGGACAACGTCTCGCGAAGCTCGCCGAATTTTGGGATGGCATCGAATGGCACCAACCGTTCGGCGTGGGCGCCGCGTTGCCGTGGTGGATCGCGGGCCCGGCGTCGAATCTGACGACAGTGACGATGGGCGTGCCTGGTTTCTTCGAGCCGAACCCGAAGTCGTGGCTCGGTGCGCGTGCGCCGCTCGGCGTCGAAGACGCTTCGTACTACCGGACGGATCAGCTGCGCACGACCCTGGCGCGATTGGTCGATTTCGAGTTGATCAAGCGCAATACGACGCGGCTAACGGTCGGCGCGGTGAACGCAAGGACCGGGGCGATGCGCTATTTCGACAGCCGCGGCGACGCGCTGCACGTGTCGCACATCATGGCGTCCGGCGCGCTGCCGCCGGCGTCTCCCGCGGTGCGCATCGACGGCGAACCGTACTGGGACGGCGGCATCTACTCGAACACACCGATCGAGGCGGTGCTCGACGACAATCCGCGCAGGAGCTCGACCGTGTTCAGCGTGCATCTGTGGAACCCGAGCGGCAACGAGCCGAAATCGATCTGGGACGTGCTCGGGCGGCAAAAAGAGATTCAGTATTCGAGCCGCGCCATTAACCACGTCAATCGGCAAAAGCAGATTCATAGGTTGCGCCATGTGATCAACGAGATGGCGAAACATGTGCCGGCGCGCGAGCGCGCGAGCGGCGAGGTGCAGGAATTGATGTCGTGGGGCTGCAAGACGACGGTGCACATCGTGCGCCTGCTCGCCCCGCGACTCGACGGCGAAGATCACACCAAGGACATCGACTTCACGCCGAGCGGTATCAAAGCGCGCTGGGCCGCGGGCTACACCGATACGCAGGATGCGATCGCCGAGAAGCCCTGGGATTGCGAGGTCGATGCGCTCGAAGGCCTGCTGCTGCACGAACACGAATCGACGCATGCATCGATGTAGAACAAATGTTGCGCGTGCCGGCCGGGACGCCGGCCGCCCGTCCTCAAGAAAATAACCAAGCGGACAGCATAACTTTGCACCTTGTCCAGCAGGCATAGCCTTGCACCCGCGCTGCAAGTAACGCACCCCAGCCGTACAACGAGCCAGGCGCGCACCTTGCCGTCAGGGTTGACCTTCCCGCGCGGCCTACTGGCAGGGCAGAATGCGCCGTGCCCATAAGAAAGCTGACTGTTCGCCGCGCCCTGCTGGCCCTGGTTGTTGCCTCTGTCCTGCCCACCGTCATCGCTGCAATTGCAGCGCTGCTCTACGCCTACACGCAGGAGCAGGAAGGCTTTCGGGACGGCTTGAGGGAAACCACGCGCGCCCTGGCGCTGGCGGTGGACCGCGAGATCGCGACGCGGGAAGCCGTCGCGCTCACACTGTCCG
>JACCYC010000305.1 GCA_013696665.1 Burkholderiaceae bacterium
CCGCCACATTCCGTTTGTCGTCGTCGGAGAGTTGCGAAGCGATACCGTTCATGATGGCGTTTTCGCGCGGCGGCTTCTGTTGGCCCTGCCGCACGGTGTAATCGAGCAATTGCTTGTACAGATATTCGGAGTGTTGCTGCGCCAATCGCGGATTAGCGGGCGCGGCCGAGTTCCCGTCTGCGCCATGGCAGGCTGCGCAAACCTGCGATGCCACCTGCTGCCCTCGTACTGAATCAACCTTGGGCGCGGGTTTTATCTGAGCGTACGTGCCCGCGCTGATGGCGACGCATCCCATGATCGCCAGGCTGATCATCGAATGCCGCCAGTGTGAAAAGTTCATCGAGACGCTTTCCTTGAACGATTAATCTGTCATACGCAACCAAACCCGCAAACCGCCGCTCTGCGACGAGCGCCGCGTATTCTACGCACCCAGCTCCGGAGCCCGGAGCGACAACGCTTCCCACAACGTGCAACTGTTTCGCTCTGCCAAGTTTGTAATGTCAGTCGCTGCGTTGGCGGATCTTCCGCCAGCCGGCCTGCCTGAGATCGCGTTCGCGGGTCGTTCCAACGCGGGCAAGTCGACCGCGATCAACCTACTGACGGATCAAAAGCGATTAGCGTTCGCAAGCAAGACGCCGGGTCGAACGCAACTGCTTAACTTCTTCGAACTTTCGCAGCGCGATGAGACGCTTCAGCGAGACAGGAACAACCCGGCTGTCGCGTGCGGAACGCTGGTTGATCTGCCCGGATATGGATTTGCGCAGGCGCCGCCTGCGCAACGCGCTCAGTGGGAGACGCTGGTGGGCGGCTACGTTGATCAGCGCCAGACGCTGGTGGGCATCGTGATTGTGATGGATGCGCGACGACCTTTGATGACGGGCGATGAAGCACTGATTGATTTCGTTAGCGGTCGCGAGTCAGGTTTGCATTTTCTGCTGACCAAGTCAGATCAACTGAATAACTCAGAGAAAAAAGCGGCGCTGGCGACCGCGCACGCGCGCGCGGCGCAGATCGGGCCGCGCGCTACCGCACAACTCTTTTCGGCGCCGAAGCGTCAGGGCATCGAGGAGCTCTCTTACATTCTTGCCGGCTGGTTGAAAAGTTGACGCGCTTCAATATGACGACCAGGGCACCCGCGAAAAGCGGCCAATCAAACGACGGCAGATTCACGGCGCAGCGCTATAAACAGGAGCTTTCGCATGCAGATTCTTGGCCAGTTTCCGTTTGTCCGCATGCGGCGCATGCGGCGCGACGATTTTTCGCGCCGCTTGATGCGCGAGCATCAGCTGACAACGAATGACCTGATCTATCCAGTGTTTGTGCTCGACGGTGAGCGCCGACGTGAGCCGGTTGCATCAATGCCGGGCGTCGAGCGCGTTTCGCTGGACAACTTACTGTCGATTGCCGACGAGTGCGTGCGGCTGGGCGTGCCAGTCATCGCGCTATTTCCGGTGATTGAGCAATCGCTGAAATCCCCCGAAGGGCGCGAGGCGACGAATCGCGATGGCATCGTGCCGCGCGTTGCCCGGCAGTTGAAGCAGCGATTTCCCACACTCGGTGTGATGACCGATATTGCGCTCGATCCCTACACCACCCACGGCCAGGACGGGGTTCTCGACGCATCGGGCTATGTGCTGAACGACGAAACCATCGCGATCCTGACGCAGCAGGCGGTCCTGCAGGCCGAAGCGGGTGTGGACATCGTCGCCCCAAGCGACATGATGGACGGTCGCATTGGCGCGATCCGGGCGGCGCTTGAGGAAAATGGCGCGATCCACACCCGGATCATGGCGTATTCCGCGAAGTACGCCAGTGCGTTCTATGGCCCGTTTCGCGACGCCGTCGGATCGACCACCAATCTGGGCGCGTCAAACAAGATGTCGTATCAGATGGATCCATCGAACAGCGACGAGGCACTGTGGGAGGTCGGACTCGATCTCGCTGAAGGCGCCGACATGGTGATGGTCAAGCCGGGAATGCCGTACCTGGACATCGTGCGCCGGGTTAAGGATACGTACAAAGCGCCGACATTCGTCTACCAGGTGAGCGGAGAGTATTCGATGCTGAAGGCCGCCGCAGCCAACGGCTGGCTTGATGAGAAAAAAGTGGTCCTCGAATCCCTGCTCGCATTTAAGCGCGCGGGCGCCGACGGCATCCTGACGTACTTCGGCTTGCAGGTGGCGCGCTGGCTCGCAGAAGATGGCAAGGGCACCGCGTAACGTCGGAGCCAGGGGCAGCGCCAGCGCTATTCGGGCAACGCCTCAGGCAATTAACGGCGGCGTCGTTTGTTCGCCGATCCAGCGCAGATAACCCGGGTGGCCGGCGGCGATCGGTACGGCAATGATTTCGGGAAGCTCATAGGGATGCAGATGCCTGATCGCCTGCTCCAGCTCGGCATAGCGCTCGCGGGTCGTCTTGATTAGCAGGACGAGTTCAGTTGCACGCTCGACTTTGCCCTCCCATCGATAGATGGAGTTCACGGGCCCGCAGCGATTGACACAGGCGGCAAGACCCTTCTCGACCAATGCTAAAGCGATGCGGTCCGCTGTCCCTTCATCCGGACAAGTGGTCAGTACCAGCAGTGCCGCAGTCATCGCACACTATGCGAGCCGCTGCCCGCTTCGATAAGACCTACGTCGCGGGCTCGCCATCTTCTTGGGTGTCCTCGACCACGGGCCGATCCACCAACTCCATGAATGCCATCGGAGCGTTATCGCCGACACGAAACCCCATTTTGAGAATTCGCGTGTAGCCGCCATTGCGCGCCGCATAGCGTGGTCCAATCTCGCTGAAGAGCTTGACCACGATCTCGCGATCCCGCAGCCGGTTAAATGCGAGACGCTTGTTAGCGACCGTTGGCTCACGACCGAGCGTGATCAGGGGTTCAACCACGCGACGCAGTTCCTTTGCCTTTGGCAGCGTGGTCTTGATGGCCTCATGCCGCA
>JACCYC010000308.1 GCA_013696665.1 Burkholderiaceae bacterium
ACCGAGTTCGAGGCGCTGGCTCGGGACACATCGGTGCGCGTGGTTGTCATCGGAGGGCAGGGCAAGGCGTTCTGCCCCGGCCATGATCTGAAGCAGATGAAGGCTAACCCCACACTCGAGTACTACCGGGCACTGTTCGCTCAATGCACGCAGCTGATGATGACGATTCAGCGGTTTCATGCCCCCGTCATTGCGCGCGTGCACGGCATCGCGACGGCAGCGGGTTGTCAGCTCGTTGCGATGTGCGACCTGGCAGTCGCGTCGGCTGATGCAAAGTTTGCAGTCTCAGGGATCAACGTTGGCTTGTTCTGTTCAACACCGGGCGTTGCACTAAGCCGCAATGTCGGACGAAAGCAGGCGTTCGAGATGTTGGTCACAGGCGATTTCATTGACGCAGCAACCGCGCGCGAACGCGGCCTGGTCAATCGAGTCGTCGCGGCCGATCAGCTCGATGCAGAAATCGACAAACTGATCGCCTCGATCCTGTCGAAGCCAGCCTCTGCGCTGGCGCTGGGCAAGGATCTGTTTTATCGGCAGCTGGAGACCGGAATCGAGGCGGCGTACCAGCTTGCCGGGCAGACGATGGCATGCAACATGATTGACGCATCCGCGCAGGAAGGCGTGCAGGCATTCATGGAGAAACGCACGCCGAAGTGGTAGCCGTCACGGAAAAACCGCCGGAGATGAAAAAGGCTTTGTCGCATCGACAACGAACATCACCAGCGAGTGCAGATCCGTCGAACCGCTGCTCGAAACCTGCATCGGCGTATCCGCGCCGTGGCCAGTCTCGGGTTGGCCAACCTTGACGCGCATCACACCATGCGGGCTACGAATGCTTTGTTCCCCGGCCAATACAAAGAAGACCTCCGAGCCCGGATGCGTATGCACGGGTGTGGCGCTTCCCGGCGGGCCGCTTGCCTCGTTGATTCGTAGCAGATACTGAGGTGCATTGACACGCGGGATGGGCCCAAATTCGGCAACCTTGATGGCTCCTGCAGATGATTCGCCGGATGGGCCGAGCGTGAAGAGCCAGACTTTGCCTGCCGACTCTGCTACTAGCGACAACGGGCCCGCCGCCGCTTGTGCCTGGCCGAGCGCGCTAAACGTCTCGATTCTCCAGAGCAACGGTCCGGCTGGCAATTCCGCGACTTTCTTTTCGGCCAATGGTTTGATCACCAACGGCTGCCCCATCGCTGCTGACGTGAACAGACAGAGCAACGAAACCACGGCGGTGCTTACTGCGGCAAGAACTCTTTTCACGAGCATCTCCTTATGTCAATGTCTGCGCGTGCGCCGCAGCTACTCTCACGCAATTACGGCCAGCAGGTGGAATTTTCGATGCCGGCAGCAGCGCAGTCCCGCCGAAACGCCTACGCTTTTCCTATGAAAATACGTATTCGGCGAATTAATGAGTTGTAGGCATCGGGGAAGTGGGTAGTCAATCTTTCAATGGCGGCGAACGCGCGCCCAGGCGGCTTCAGATCGGCCACTGGTGGGCTGATAGCGCTGCCAATGAGCTGCGGCGTGCAGGTAAGACGGTGCGCATCGAGCCGAAAGCGATGGAAGTGCTGATGCAGCTGGCCGACCACGGTGGCCAGGTCGTCAGTCGTGAAGAGCTTCTAGACAAAGTGTGGCCGGGCGTGGTTGTAGGCGACGAAGCACTGACCCAGGGCGTGATCAAATTGCGCAGAGCGCTCGGCGACGATCCGCGGTCGCCGTCCTACATTGAGACCATTCCAAAGCGCGGTTACCGGCTGATCGCACCCGTTGCGAAGGCTGGCGAAGCGAACTTTCAACCTGACGACGAGTTCCCGGCAGGGCGATCGTCTCCGCTGCACCCAGTGCGTGAGCCCCGCTCGCTGGGCTTGGTCGTCGGTTTCGCGGTCGTTTTTATCGTTGGCGCAGCCTCCCTGTTCGCCTGGCGATTCGACACTTCGCCGCCGTTGTCTGCAGACATCTTCGACGTCGGGGACGGGCGCAGCACCGGCTTGCTTACGATGACCGTGCTGCCCTTCGAAGCTGTCGGAACCGACGCCGACGAAAGTTATCTCGCGCGAGGCATCAGCAGCGATCTGGTGACGGACCTTTCCAGTCTGGCCGGTCTGCGGTTGATCAACACGTCCGGCGATCAGCCGGGCAACCACATGGCGCGCACTGCGCGATATGTCGTGTCGAGGAGTGTGCAACGGTCAGGCGAAACATTGCGTATAAACATTCGGTTAGTCGACTCCCGAACCCGCGAGCAACTCTGGTCCCAGCGGATCGAGCGGCCGCACGGTGATCTGTTGGCGATCCAGAACGAAATCAGTCGCAGCGTGGTGGCACATCTACCGGGCACGATCAGTGATGTAGAGCGACAACGGCTTGCCAAGCGTTACACCGACAGTCCCGAGGCCTACGATTATTTCTTGCGCGGACAGGCGCTGTTCCTGGTTCGGCGGACCCAAGAAAATCAGCAGGCACGAGCGCTGTATGCGAAGGCGCTCGAACTGGATCCGAAGTTTGCGCGTGCCTATGCAGGCCTTGCGATGACTTATGCAATGGACTATCGCTACCAAAATTCGGCCGAATCGTCCGCAAACCTTGTCCGGGCGTTGGAGCTTGCTGAAACTGCTCGGCTGATCGATCCTGAAATTCCCGATGTTCATTGGGCGCTCGGTTTCGTCCATGCGCAGAGCCGGCGTCACGAGCAGGCCATTAAGTCGTTGCAGCAAGCGATCGCGCTGAATCCATCATATGCCGATGCTTATGCGTTCATGGGCGGCATCTACACGTATGTTGGACATCCGGCGAAGTCCATTCCGTTGCTCCGCACAGCGCTGCAACTAAACCCCAATGGCGGGTCGCTTTACTTCCTGCTTCTTGGTCGCGCGTATTTGTTTGAGAACGATATCGAGCAATCGTTGATCAATTTACGTCAAGCGCTCGCGCGGAACCCAGACAATATCGAAACGCGTGTCTACCTTGCTGCGGCGCTGATGGCGAAGGGAGACCGCTCTGCGGCTGAATGGGAAGCTGACGAGATTCGTGCTCACCAGGCCGGATTTTTCAATCCGCAACTGGCTGGAAACCTACCCTTTGACCAGTGCGCGCCACAAGCAACGCCTGTTAGATCTGCTCGGCGAACTGGGGCTGTGAAATCGTTGCGATCCGTGGTGCCCAGACGCGACGACGTTTACGCTGATCGACGCAGGGCATCCGGCATGGGCTGCTCGGATACCTGGGTTGTATTGTCGAGCCGCAACGTCAGGCAGTAAGCCGCGCCGCCCGAGCGGTTGAATGAATCTAGCGGCACGATGTTGACGTGGTAGCCCCGCGCAGTGAGTTCAGCAAGTGTTGGTGCCGACACGCTGCACATCACAATTTCGCGCCCGATGCACACCGAATTGACGCCTAGATGAAACGCATCTTCATCGGTCGCTTCGATCAATTTGTCCGCGCCCACGATCTCGCGAACCGCACTCGCCGCGCTGGGCGAAAACGCAGCGGGGTACCACAGCACCTCTCCGCCCGACAGCACGCAGAAGCACGTGTCGAGGTGATAAAAGCGCGGGTCGATTAGCTCGAGCGCAATCGCCGGCACGCCGTAGAGGTCTTCGATAGTGCGGAACATGTCGCGACTCGAACGCTGGCCGTAACCGGTCCAGATCAAGCGCCGCGTCGCATCCCAGATCGCATCACCCGCGCCTTCGAAGAACAGTCCAGCCGGGGGCTCAGCAATCTGATCGACGATACCGCGGTCGCGCA
>JACCYC010000271.1 GCA_013696665.1 Burkholderiaceae bacterium
ACGCTCTCGTTTCGAGCGCGCGCGCTTGCGGTGAGACTCTTCATGGCGTTCGGGATTCTCGGCAGGCGCAGTCGGCAACGGAGCCGAACGTCGCAACGCAGGGTTGGCCAATGTGGCAGGCGCTCCAGGTGCAATTCGTAACGTAGTCACGGGCCCGAGCGCTTGTTTGCTTTCCCCGCCGGGCGGAGTCGTCCGTGGACGCGGCGGACGTCGCGCCTTGGCACCATCAGTTCGAGGTGAGCTGTCAGGGGTGCTCGTCGATGGCGCCATAGCCTGTGGCGTGGGACGACGCACCATCGGTTCAGTCAGAGCAGTGACAGTGCGTGTTTGCGCAAGCGCGGAATCGTCGACGTAGGTAAGGCTCCCGATTGCGTCAAAGACCGCCCGGCATTGGCCACAACGAACCAATCCGCCGCGCAACTTCAGTTGATCGGCGACCACGCGGAATAACGCGGCGCACTGAGGGCACTTGGTTGCAAGAGCCATTAGACGTTCGCGTCCGGCGTTCTCGCTCCGGCCAGACAAACCCATCCGTCCTCGGCGCGCCAGACACTCAGCGGCAACGAAGCATCAGCTCGCCGGTACGTTGCGATGAGTTCGTCGGCTTGTCGTTCGAGAACGCCCGAGAGCACCAGAGCACCGCCGGCCGCTACCCGAGCCAGCAGCGCGGGTGCTAGCAATCTAAGCGGATTCGAGAGAATGTTGGCAAGCACGATGTCAAAGGTAGTCGCGCACTGGCTCAGTCCGTGCGGGTCAGTGTAACTGGCGGCTATCTGATTGGCGCTCGCGTTGGCGCGTGCGGCATCGAGTGCCTGTGGATCGATGTCAACGCCCACCACACGTTCTGCGCCAAGCTTTGCCGCGGCGATGGCCAGAATTCCGGAACCGCAGCCGTAGTCGAGCACGCTCGCACCCGGTCGCAGATGCTGGTCGAGCCAGCCTAGGCACAGGCGCGTCGTGGGATGGGTTCCTGTACCGAACGCAACCCCCGGATCGAGGCGCACGACACGCGCCGGCGGCGGCGGGGGATCGTGCCAGGTCGGAACGATCCATAAGCGTTCACTGATCTGCGTGGACGGAAACTGCGCCTGTGTGTGCAGCACCCAGTCGGCGTTCTCAACCGATACGCGGTGCTCAACGACGACATTTTGCCCGGCGGCATTGCAGGCAGCGACGATGATCGCGTCTGCGTGATCCTGATCAATCAGGACACGCAATCGGCTCTGGTTCCAGCTACGACGACGCGTATCGTCGATGCCAGGTTCACCGTACATCGGTTCTTCATCCTCGGTGTCGGCGTGCGCGTCTTCGATCGACACCGACAGCGCTCCCGCTTGGATCATTGCATCGGAGAGCGTTTCAACAACCGCTTCTTCAGCGATCAACGCGATTTCGACCAGCACGTTTCACTCGCCGAGGTGCCGCGCTGCCAAACGCTTCTCCAGGTAGTGAATACTGGTCCCGCCAAGGACGAACTTTTCGTCGATCAGCAGTTCGCGATGCAGCGGAATATTGGTCTTGATGCCCTCGACCACCATTTCGGACATTGCAATGCGCATCCTCGCGAGGGCCTGGTTGCGCGTGTCGCCATAGCAAATCACCTTGCCGATCATCGAATCATAGTTCGGCGGCACAAAATAACCGGTGTAGGCGTGGGAGTCGACGCGCACGCCGGGCCCGCCGGGCGGATGCCACGAGGTGATGCGCCCCGGCGACGGGGTAAATTTGTATGGATCTTCAGCATTGATGCGACATTCGATCGCGTGACCCTTCAGAACGACGTCGCGCTGGCGAAGTCTCAACTTTTCGCCTGCTGCTACCCGGATCTGCTCCTGCACGATGTCGATGCCCGTCACCATCTCAGTAACGGGGTGCTCGACCTGGACGCGTGTGTTCATTTCAATGAAGTAGAACTCGCCGTCTTCAAACAAAAATTCAAATGTTCCGGCGCCGCGGTAGTTGATCTTCTTGCAGGCTTCCACCACCTTTTCGCCCATTTTGTCGATCGCGCGACGGTTCAGTCCCGGCGCCGGGGCCTCTTCGATCACCTTCTGGTGTCGTCGCTGCATTGAGCAGTCGCGTTCGCCGAGTGAGAGCGCGTTGCGATGCTGATCGCACATCACCTGGAACTCGATGTGACGCGGGTTCTCGAGAAATTTCTCCATGTATACGGAGGCGTTGCCGAACGCTGCGTGCGCTTCCTGCCGCGTCATGTTGACTGCGTTGATCAGCGCCGCTTCGGTGTGTACGACACGCATGCCGCGGCCGCCGCCGCCGCCAGAGGCTTTGATAATGACCGGGTAGCCGATGGCACGGGCAAACTTGACGATGTCGCGCGGCTCTTCGGGCAATGCTCCGTTGGAGCCCGGAACGACGGGCACGCCGGCGGCCACCATGGCCTGCTTAGCCGATATCTTGTCGCCCATCGCGCGTATCGATTCCGGCCGGGGACCAATAAAGCAAAACCCACTTTTTTCAACACGCTCTGCGAAGTCGGCGTTTTCCGACAAAAATCCATAGCCGGGGTGAATCGCTTCTGCGTCGGTGACTTCGGCTGCGCTGATAATCGCCGGGATGTTCAGGTAGCTGTCCTTTGACGGCGCGGGTCCTATACAAACAGACTCATCGGCGAGCTTCACGTACTTTGCGTCGGTATCGGCTTCTGAATGTACGACTACCGTGCTGATGCCCATTTCCCGGCAGGCACGTTGCACGCGAAGCGCGATCTCACCGCGGTTGGCGATCAGGATTTTTTTGAACATCAGATCAGTGCAGATTCGCGGCGAGAACACCGCCGGACGAGTGCTTGCTCAACGTCCTATTCGATGATGAAAAGCGACTGGCCGTACTCAACGGGCTGGCCGTTTTCCACCAGGATTTGTTTTACGGTGCCGCCGATTTCAGCTTCGATCTCGTTAAGCAGCTTCATCGCTTCGATGATGCACAACGTATCTCCCGGTTTCACCGTTTGACCCAGTTCGATAAACGACGCGGCGCCGGGGCTGGCCGAGCGATAAAACGTTCCAACCATCGGAGATTTGACCGCATGACCTTCCGGCTCGGCAGCGGCAGTCCCTGCGCCCGCCGCATTCAATCCGTTCGCGGCGGGCACGGTTGCCGTCACGGGGCCGCCGATCAATGTCGTCGCCGCGCTAGGGGCTGCGGGCGCGGGGCTGAACTTTGCTATGCGAACGCGATCTTCCCCCTCGGTGATTTCGAGCTCCGCGATGCCAGACTCTGCCACCAGGTCGATCAACGTCTTCAGCTTTCGTAAATCCATCTGATTTCCCGGCTCTTATATATATAGATTGCGGTTACGCAGTGGCAAACCCACTAGGCCGGTTTGCCGTTGCTCACCGCAAATTCCATCGCGTAGCGGTATCCCGCTGGACCGAGGCCGGTGATCACTCCGACCGCAATGTCGGCTAGATACGAGCGATGTCGAAAGCGTTCTCGGCGATGCACATTGCTTAAATGCACTTCAATAAATCGCACAGACGTGGCACTCAATGCGTCCCGGAGCGCAACACTTGTGTGTGTGAAGCCTCCTGCATTGATGATGATGAAGTCCGTCCCATCGGCACGCGCCTGGTGAATTCGGTCGATCAACGCGCCTTCGTGGTTACTCTGAAAAAAAATTGCCTTTGATTTGCGCTGATGTGCAATTGCCGCGAGTTCGGCGTTGATCTCATCGAGAGTTCGGCTGCCATAAATCTCGAGTTCCCGCGTGCCTAGCGCATTCAGGTTGGGACCGTTGACGACCAATACTTGGCCCGCCATTAGGAATGCGAACAGCGACTTTGTTCAAGCATTGGATGCGGAGTTCACAGAAGAAGCGCTACAGAAGGCCGAAGTTTCTACCTTTTGACGCCTGCTGTCTACTTGCCGACCCGCCCCGAAATCGCGTCTGCCGACGCGTCAAGGTGCGTGCTAAGCCATGCGCGCAGTTCGGGATCCCGCAGTTGCCCCAGCTTAGATCGAGCAATAAAGCCGCTTCGATCGATCAGCACAGTATAGGGAAGAGCGCCCGACGTATTCCCAAGTTTCCGAGCGAGGTCCGTGCCGGCCGCGCCCGCAATCAGAAGCGGTAGTTCCAGTTTCAATGAATCGCGAAAGCGCTTGACCGCGCCCGGGTTGTCTATCGCGAGGCCGACCACGGCCAGATCCCGGCCACCGAACTCCGAGTGGACACGCTGCAGGTCGGGCATTTCTTCCACGCACGGCGCGCACCAGGTCGCCCAGAAATTAACCAGAATCCAACGCCCTCTCCACTGAGCCAATGCCTGAGGTTTTCCATCGGCATCACTGAAGGTGTGCTCGAACAGCGCCGCCGCAGACTGACGCTCAGCCGGAGCCGAAGGCGAGCCATGGCGTAATGCAAGCGTCACACCGCCGCCAAGAGCAAGCAGCCCGACCATGACCAGGCACACGTTCGCGCGCCGTTTGAACCACACAGAGTTTCCCCGCGCCGCTTGCATCAACAGCTTTCAGATATCAATTTTTTGAGCGCTTCCATGTTTGCCCGTCCGGCTGCTTCGATCGGGTGCATGTCTTCGTCGGCAGGGTTTGGGCGTCGATGGCGCGCAGCAATCCGGATGGCATCGCGCGGATAAATATGCAATCGGACGCCGACCGATGCTCCACGCGCTGAACCTCTTCCAGAGCCCGCAGGTGAGACGACGTAGCTTAAGCGTTCAAGTACTTGAGGCCGCTCGTCGCCTCCCCCGTCATCGACATCGAATTCAATACCCAGGTTCATCAGGTGGAGCTCGACGTCCTTCGCACTATCAACATAGAGGTGCAAATGAATGTCCGAATGTTCGGTCGCCGTTCCATTTAAAACTGCGCCGATGACGTATGGCTCGAACTCACGCAACGCCAGCATGACTTCGCTAGCCAGTTCGCGGCGTGATTTGAGCAGTGCGCGGTGCTGCTCTCCGCCAAAAAGCTTTAGGTAGCGCCGCAGCTCGTACTCGACTTCACTGTTGTCGGGCAGCGTCGTGCGGCGGTCAAGCGCCTCGCCCAGCAACTCATTGACGGCGCGCCGCTTGGCCTGCGCGTATTCGCACCCCTCCTCGGCGATCAGCCGCGCCGCGGTTGCGGCGAGCTCGGTCCGAAGATCGCTCGAAGCCATGCATGCAGTTTATCGGTAGATGGCGACATTGATAGCGCTGTGGCCGCATTACAATCCGGCGCGCTCGTAACGCTGTCGTCCACTTCAATTGCCCGGCCCGGCCGGACTCGACTTTGCATATCCATACTCTCGGCGTTGGTGGAACATTCATGGGTGGCCTCGCACAGCTTGCGCAGGCTGCCGGACACAAGGTCAGCGGGTGCGACGCAAATTTGTATCCGCCGATGAGCGATCAACTGCTGTCAGCAGGCGTTGTCGTGATCGAGGGTTACAGCGCAGATCAGTTGTCAATTAAACCCGACGTCTGGGTTATCGGGAATGTTGTCACGCGCGGCAATCCGCTGATGGAGGCCATCCTCGATCGCGGAATGGCCTACATGTCGGGCCCGCAGTGGCTCGCCGAAAACGTGTTGCGGGGTCGGCACGTAGTCGCAGTTGCCGGAACTCACGGAAAGACGACGACTACTGCGATGCTTGCAAAAATCATCGACCAGGCAGGGCTTGATCCCGGCTATCTGATTGGCGGAGTGCCGGAAGACTTTGGGCGCTCGGCCCGCCTCGGCCAGGGTCCGGTGTTCATCATTGAAGCCGACGAGTACGACACCGCTTTTTTCGACAAGCGTTCGAAGTTTCTGCACTATCGCCCGCGCACGCTGGTAATCAACAATCTGGAGTTCGATCACGCTGATATTTTTCCCGATTTGGCAGCGATCGAAACGCAGTTTCACCACCTGGTGCGGACACTGCCCGCCAGTGCGCGGATTGTGGCCAACGCGGGCGACGACGCTGTGTCCAGGGTCCTGGCTCGCGGCTGCTGGTCAGAGCTACACACGTTTGGTGCAGCTGGAATGTGGTGCATCGACAGCGAAGCACCGTTTCAAATTCGACTGGATGACAAGCCGTTAGGCGCGCTGAGGCTGGCGATGGGCGGGCAGCATAATCGTCTCAACGCGCTGGCGGCGATCGCTGCGGCCTCTCATGTCGGTGTTCCTGCTGCAACTGCGCTGGCTGCGCTCGCAGCATTCGGCGGGGTCAAGCGTCGCCTCGAAGTTCGCGGCGTCGTTGGCGGCGTGACGGTGATCGATGACTTTGCCCATCACCCAACTGCGTTTGCCCAGACAATTGCGGCGGTTCGAGCGTCAAACCCGGATGGCCGGGTGATAGCGATTTTCGAACCTCGCTCCAATACGATGAAACGCGGCGCCGTTAGCGCGTTGCTTTCCGACAGTCTGTCCCGCGCGGACCGTGTGTTCTGCTTTGCGGGCGGCATTGACTGGGACGTCGCGCAGACTCTGAGGCCGCTTGGAGCAACCGCGACGGTGCATGATGATTTGACATCAATGATCGCTGCGATCGTGGAGTTTGCCGCCGATGGCGATCAACTGGTGGTGATGAGCAATGGCGCTTTCGGCAATATCCATTCGGAGCTGCTCGCGCGGCTCAAGACTCGCCCTACAGCGACTCAGCGCGCTGCGTGAGCAAACGCGGCCAAGGTGTGATTGTCTATCTGCACGGATTTCGATCGTCGCCACTGTCGCGCAAAGCGCTGATGCTGCGACGGCATCTTGAGCTGCGCAATCTTGAGAATCAGTATCTTTGCCCGGCGTTGCCGGCCTCGCCGCGCGCTGCAGCGGAAATGGTGCTCGAACTTACGCAAGGGTTGCCCGCCGGCGCGCTCGCGGTGATCGGTTCATCACTCGGCGGCTACTATGCAACGTGGATTGCGGAAACGCTCGGTTGCCGAGCAGTTCTGCTAAACCCCGCAATCGATCCGGCCGCTGATCTGCAGGCGCATATCGGTCGCCAGCCGATTTACTTCAGCGGGGAACACATCGAGTTTCGACCCGAGTACATCGACGAACTGCGAAATCTCGTCACCGAAGTCACGCAGCCCGAGCGGTATTTTCTGATCGCCGCGACGGGGGACGCCGTCATCGATTACCGAACGATGATTGCGAAATACCGCGGCGCACGTCAGCGCTTGGTCAATGGGAGCAATCACGAATTATCCGATTTCGAGACCTACATTGATGAAGTGCTTGCGTTTTGTGGGGCAGCGAACGTTCAGGAGAGTACGGTGAGGGCAATACGGTGAGCCGACGACTGCAAGACAGGGTTGCAATCATTACTGGCGCGGCGCAGGGGATCGGCTACGCAACCGCGCGCAAATTTCTGCAAGAAGGCGCCAGGGTTATCGTGTGCGACGTCAGCCAGTCTTCGGTTGAGGCGGCGCTGGTTTCGCTGCGTGCAACCGAGTCGCATTCGGTTCACACCGCTGTTGACGGAAAAGTTGTTGACGTCACCCAGCGTGACCAGATAGACACGATGGTGGCTCAAGTGGTGCAGGCCCAGGGTCGCATCGACATACTAGTCAACAATGCTGGAATCACGCTGGATGCCCGATTGCAGAAGATGACCGATGAGCAGTTTGACCGGGTTATCGACGTCAATTTGAAAGGCACCTACAACTGCGCGCGTTCGGTGATCAATACGATGATCGAGCAGAACAGTGGCGTCATCCTGAATGCGTCCAGCGTAGTAGGCATCTACGGCAACTTCGGGCAGACGAATTACGCTGCCAGCAAGTTTGGTGTGATCGGGTTTGTCAAGACATGGGCGCGCGAGCTCGGCCCCAAGGGAATTCGATGCAACGCTGTCGCACCGGGATTCATTGCGACGCAGATTCTTGAAACGATTCCGGAGAAAGTGCTTGAACAACTGACCGAACGCGTCCCTTTGCGGCGTCTTGGTACACCGCAGGATGTGGCCAACGTGTACGCGTTCCTCGCTTCCGATGAGGCCTCATACATCAACGGCGCCGTCATTGAAGTATCGGGCGGATTGACGGTGTGAGGTTCACGGAAACTTCCAGCGCGGGGACCGTTTGAGCGAACATCTGCTGTTTGACGACGACGGTGTTTTCAAGGCCGGCACCGAGCTCGCGAACTTGGGTGTGTCGCATCAGGTCGAGTTGCCGAGCGGCAAGCGTGCAAAGGTGAAGAGCTCGCACGTTCTGCTGCGCTTTAATCAGCCGTCCCCGACGAGTCTGATCGAGCGCGCGCATAGCCAGGCGGAATCGATCGATCTGGATTTTCTGTGGGAGGTGGCACCGCAGGACGAGTTCGGATTTATGGAACTGGCCCGCGAGTATTTCGGCGCGGCGCCAAGCCCGGTCGACGCTGCCGCTCTGCTGTTGCGTCTGCACAGCGCGCCGATCTATTTTTACCGCAAGGGGCGCGGCCGCTACCGAGCGGCTCCTGCAGAGACTTTGAAGGCTGCTTTGGCCGCAGTCGAGCGAAAGCGCGGTCAGGAAGAATTGCGTCAACGGTTTGTCGATGAGTTGAAGGCGGGAGGTGCGCCTGCGGCTATCGCTCAGCAGGCAATCACACTCGTAATCAAGCCAGATCGCAATTCGATTGAATTCAAAGCGCTTGAGCAGGCATCGACAGAATTGCAAACGACACCGCTGCGGCTATTGCTGGCGCGCGGAGCAATCGCTTCGCCCTACCAGTGGCACCTGGACAGTTTTCTTGCGCAGAACTTTCCCCACGGAACTGCATTTGGCGCCGATCTGCCCGTACCGCCCGAATCGAGTGCTCTACCTGTTGCGTCGGCTACAGCGTTCTCGATTGACGACAGCGCAACGACCGAGATCGACGACGCATTTTCAGTGCAAGCCCTCGGCGATCGCATGCGAATTGGAGTTCACATCGCTGCGCCCGCTATCGCGATAACGCGTGGACACGCGGTCGATGCCGTTGCGCGGTCGCGGATGTCAACGGTGTATGCGCCTGGACTGAAGTACACGATGTTGCCGGACGCCTGGATCGACGCGTTTTCTCTTAACGAAGGGCGCGATGCCGCGGTGCTCTCGCTGTATGCGGAGATTGATGGCGCGAGCTACGAGGTACTCACGACCGAGTCGCGCGTTGAGCGGATCCATATCGAAAGCAATCTTCGTCACGACAGGCTCGACGCGATGATCACCGACTCGAACATCGAGAGCGGCCACTTCGATTCACCGTTCGCCGAACGGCTGAGTTTGCTGTGGCATTTCGCGCGTCGTCTGCTTGCTCGCCGCGAGCAGCTGCGCGGTCGCCCCGAGCCTGCCGGCCGCGTCGATTATTCAATCGAGCTTGACGGCAGCCATGAGCATGCAAAGGTAAAGATTGCTCAACGACGCCGCGGCGCGCCACTTGACCTGATCGTCGCCGAGCTGATGATTCTTGCCAATAGCGTATGGGGCGGTTGGCTCGCTCAGCGCCGGGTTGCCGGCATCTATCGTTCGCAGGCGCTTGGGCGCGTCAAGATGGGCACTGTGCCTGCCCCGCACGATGGAATCGGTGTCGAGCACTACGCCTGGTCAACGTCGCCACTGCGCCGCTATGTAGATCTCGTCAATCAGCGCCAGCTAATTGCGTGCGTGCTCGATGCGCAGGCGCCTTATGCGCCGAACGACGCTGAACTGTTCAGCACCGTTTCCGGATTTGAGTCCGCGTATTCCGCCTACGCGGAGTTTCAGCAGAAAATGGAGCGCTACTGGTCGTTCCGGTGGCTGCAACAGGAACAGCAAACCCGAGTCGATGCCACCGTTATCAAAGGCGATGTGCTTCGCGTCGACGGTTTGCCGCTGGCGACGCGGCTGCCCGGTCTACCCGATTTACCGCGAGGCCAGCGCCTTGAGCTCGACGTGGTGGCGATCGACGCGCTCGATCTGACGATGGAAGCGCGCGTCCACCGGGTACTGGCAGCTCCAGCCCCGGCAGGTATCGACGAGGACGACGTGGGCGACGAGTTGATCACGGCCTCTCCCGAGGGTTTGGACACCGCAACGGAAGCGGTCGAGACGGCGGATGAACACGCGGCAGCATTTAACGCAGGTTCCCCTCCGGGCATTGCCGAAGAAGGCGCGTCAAGCCCGAGCAATTGATCGTGTCTCGGCCGGCGCCGAGACTAGCGCGATCGTGTCACGCAGATTTGGCCGTGTGCTGGCTACAATCGTTGACGATTTTCGCGAGTATCGAAGCAATGACGCGGTGCCGTCTTGAAGTGAGCAACGCTCGATGGAAGTAGCCGAGTTTGGTCTTGGTGCGCCTGCCTATGGCCTTCGATCTTTGCTCGGCGACAAAGTGCTCGTCATGGCGATTACTGTGTCGGTTGGCCTGCATATCACAGCAATGGCGGTCCGATTTGTCGATCCAGAACTTTTTCGCGTGCGTTCCACAGATCCACCGGTCGAAATCATTTTGGTCAACGCCAAAAGTGACAGCGCACCTGGGACC
>JACCYC010000332.1 GCA_013696665.1 Burkholderiaceae bacterium
TGCGCTTGCTCGAATCGCCGGCGCTCGACCTTAAGCGTCTGAGGCATCGTCAACAGCGCGATCACGTTGACCGTCAGCGCCTGCTCGATGGTCGTGTGGCGCACGCCATCTTCGACCAAGCTGGTGCGCGTCATCGAAAAGTGAGGATTAGGCAAGCGCCCTGCCTGCACCAGATTCGATTCGCTGATGCCCAGATCGAAATAAGACGCTTGCAGGCCTTTGTTGTTTAACAACGCGATCTGCACGGCGTCATCGACCGACAGCGGCTTGGCCGCCAGCTCGTTGACACGCTCCGCAACGGTCTGCTGCTCGGCCTCGGTCTTCGGCCAAGCGAGGTCCTTGCCAAGCCGATCGCGCGTGGTCTGCTCGACGCTCGCAAAACCGCCATCCGATGAAAACGTCGCGCATCCGGCCAACGCCAAGACGGTGAGGCTCATCGCGGTGCGGCGAATCGATAACCAACCGGAATCAGCAAGCTGCATGTCGGACACTCAATGTTTCTGATGAGGCGCCGGACTACTGCCGGTGGCGGCGGGTGGCGCGGTATTCGGCGGCGCAGGATTGCTGCCGGTACGGGCTGCCGGTGCTGTGCTCGCCGGCGCTTGCTGCCCGGGCTGCTGAGCCTCGCGCGCATACACGCGCCATCCGCCGATCGATCCCACCAGCCCGTTCGCGTCTCGCCACGAGACTAATTTGTCTTCGCTCGTCGAAACGTAGCCGTCGAACACCGAGCGGTAAGAAGTCGTCCCGGCGGCAGGTTGCGAATCGGCTGTCTTCGGCTTTGCGAGCGGCGGAGCTGAAGCCTGCGCTGCTACGCCCGAAGCGATTGAAGTTGAAAGCAACGCGATGATTAGCTGGTCATAACCGCTCACACAGACCTCCGAATTCAGATACGTTCGATTGCAACTCTTTACGGGCAAGCGCGTTCGTTGGACCGCGCAAATTAGCAACCGCGGCGTGTCGAACTTCTGACTTCTACATTACTTACCCGTAATCTTGCGGTCATATACCCTGCTAGCAGCCACCCCTTACCATTTCTCGACCGCAAAAAACCTACCGCATGAAACTATTACTGGCCGAAGATGAAAAGCAAGCGGGCGAGTACCTTGTCAAAGGTCTCGGAGAGAACGGCTGCGTCGTCGATTGGGTTCGCAATGGCGTCGACGCCGTGCATATGGCTTCAGACACGCAATACGACGTGATCGTTCTCGACGTCGGCTTGCCGCAACTCGACGGTTGGGAAACCATCAAGCGAATTCGACACCAAAGCCAGACTCCGGTTCTTTTTCTTACTGCCCGTGATCGAGTCGAAGACCGGGTGCGCGGCCTCGAACTCGGCGCTGACGACTATCTGGTAAAGCCGTTTGCCTTTTCGGAGTTGCTGGCGCGCGTGCGCGCGCTGCAGCGGCGCGGCAAACAGCAGGAACCCGACGTCATTCGCGTGGCGGATCTCGAAGTGCAATTGCTGCGGCGAAGAGTCGAGCGCGCGGGACAGCGCATCGATTTGACCGCGAAGGAATACGCGCTGCTGTTATTGCTGCTGCGGCGAATGGGAGAAGTGCTGTCTCGTACCGTCATCGCGGAGCAGGTGTGGGACATGAACTTCGACAGCGACACCAACATCGTGGAAGTTGCAGTGCGCCGACTACGTGCGAAGATCGACGACCCCTATCAGCAGAAGTTACTTCACACCGTGCGCGGCTTCGGCTATGTGCTTGAGGACCGCGGTGATGAGGTTAGCCGGTAGCAACTTGTCTGCGCTCGGCCGTCGCTATTTTCGCGACTCGCTCGCAGGGCGTCTGGCGCTGCTGTTTGCCGCGGCATCGTCGGCACTGCTGCTGATACTCGGAGTTTCGCTCGCATGGATGCTTCGCGTGCAGCTCGAGGCGCGCGACCGCGAGGAAATCGACGGTAAAACCGAGGTCGTTCTGTATCTGCTGCGGGAGCTGCATTCGCCCGATCAGATAGTCGCGAACGCGAATCGATTTGCGGAAATCGGCATCGGCCATCCGCACCTTCAGCTCGGACTGCGTCACGGGGCGCAGTGGCTAGTAGCACCGGCGCCGGAGTTGCAGACCCTGATCGAGCGCAATATCGCGGACCCCATTTCGTCGACCCTGGCTGTAGAAGAAGCCCGTATCGCGGACGACATCTGGTGGTTACGCCGCCTGCGTCACGTCGTATCGCCCAATAACGAATTCATGGCGTACGTCGCGGTCGACGTCAGTCCCGCACAGAGATTGCTCGAGCGCTTCGTGGGCGCAATGCTGATCGCAGGGGCTCTCGGCATCGTTGCCAGCGCCGCGCTCGGTTGGGTAATCGCACGCCGCGGCCTGGCGCCTATCTCCGTGATAGCGCGCGAGGCTGAACGGGTCACTGCTCAGCGGCTTGGACAGCCGCTTCGTTCAGAAGACGCACCGGCGGAAATTCGCGGGCTGATCGACTCGATCAATCGAATGTTGGATCGACTTCAGGAGTCTTTTCGCACCCTAGAGGAATTCTCGGCCGACATCGCGCACGAACTACGAACACCGCTTAATAACCTGTTGCTGCAAACGCAGGTGACGCTCGGGCGCGAGCGGACTCGAGCGGAGTATGAAGACGCGCTGCACTCGAATCTGACCGAGGTCGAACGCCTTCAGCGGATGGTGTCGGATATGTTATTTCTCGCCCGCGTTGACCGCGGCATGCTGAAGCTGAATCTCGAAACCGTCAACCTGGCAGCTGAGGCATGCAATGTCGCCGAGTTCTTCGAAGCTGCCGCAGCAGAGCAAGGAAAGACTATGGAAGTCAGCGGGCACGGTACAGCTTCATGTGACCGATCGATGGCACGGCGGGCCATTACCAACCTGCTGTCGAACGCGGTGCGCTATTCGAAGGAAGGCGCAGCGATCAACATCAACGTGGCGCAGACGACGCACGAATTCGTCGGATTGCAGGTTGAAAACGACGCGCATTTGCTGGACACGAACGAGTTGCAGCGTCTCTTCGGGCGGTTCACGCGCGGACAGTATGCACATCAATCAAGCGTAGAAGGAGCCGGCCTGGGACTGTCGATCGTGAGTTCGATCATGCGATTGCATGGGGGTCGAGTCGAAGCTGAAAGCGGACCTTATGGCGTCCGCTTCCAGCTTCTGTTCCCCGCCTCAGCGCCAGCCGAACGATGAGGAACTTTGTTGTCAGGCACCGTGATAGATGTTGTTCAAAGCTTGCGCCTGTTGCATTGTTTGCGGACGCTCCAGGCTCGGCGGCTGGGGCTACTCGCCGCTGATGCCTGTAACACCCGGCGTTGGAGTCGGACTGTCGCCACTCGCGCAGTGGCTCGTGCTGCCGTTACTAACTGCGTGGTTCGTGCGCAGGCAACTGATAGCCGCTGGTTGACTTTCGATGTTGCGTTTGGCTGATGTTGCCACAGGCGCCAGTAAATGCTTCAGCTGGAGACCGTCAGTGCTTCGATGATAGGACACGGGTGATCCGTTCCTGCGCCCTTGCACTCTGCAACCAGATGCTTGAGCACGCGCTGCATCCGCTTCAGATCAACTAGCTTGTTTTCGATTTGCGCCAGGCGTTCAGACGAGATGCGCCGGATCGCGCGGCGGTCGCCCCCGTCCTGCAATCGCAGCAACTGGTTAATCTCGTCGAGCGAAAAGCCGAGCTCCTGCGCTCGCTTGATAAAGCGGATGCGCTGGACGACCGCTTGGTCATAGCGACGATAGGCTCCGCTGGCAGCAGGCACCGGCAGGAGCTTTCGTTGCTGGTAATAGCGCACCGTTTCGATTCCCACTTCGGCCGCCTGCGCCAGGCGACCGATCGTCAATTGCGCTTCGGACATAAATAACTCTTGACTCTGGGGTTGACCACAGAGTTTATCCTACGCGATAGTGAGACGGGTAAACGGAAGCGCGAGGCAAGTATGAACGAAGCGGTGAAACCACACACGACCACAACAGCCGATCATTCCTGCTGCGGTCAGCATCAGGACAAGACGCCAGTTACCGACGAAGTTTTGCTCGACCCCGTTTGCGGCATGAAGGTGACGCGGCAATCGAAGCACCACTTTTCGCACGCGGGCAACGAGTATTTCTTCTGCAGCGCCGGTTGCGCGACAAAATTTTCTGCCGAGCCCGAGAAGTATCTCGATCCGCGTCCGGCGCCGGTCGCAGCGTCGCAGCCCCCGGGTGCCATCTACACGTGCCCGATGCATCCGCAGATTCGCCAGGTGGGGCCCGGCAACTGCCCGATCTGCGGCATGGCGCTCGAGCCGGCCGATGCGTCGGTCGCAACAGACGACACCGAGTTGCGAACCATGACACGCCGCCTGTGGATCGCTGCCGCCCTATCGCTACCGATCGCACTGATGGCGATGACCGAGTTTGTGCCCGCGTTGCATCAGCAGTTGATCAGCGCGATGGGATCGTGGTTCGGCTGGACCCAGCTCGCGCTCGCCACGCCCGTCGTTCTCTGGTGCGGCGCTTTCTTCTTCAAGCTTGGTTGGCAATCTATCGTCAATCGCTCGCCGAACATGTTCACGTTGATCGCACTTGGTGTCGCGGCGGCTTATGGCTTCAGCGTGTTTGCGCTGTTGTTTCCGCAGGTGTTGCCTGCTGCGTTCATGATGAACGGCGCGCCACCGCTGTACTTCGAAGCGGCGGCCATCATCACGACGCTTGTGATACTGGGTCAGGTCCTCGAGCTGCGCGCGCGCTCGCAAACCTCGTCAGCGGTACGCGCTCTACTCGAGCTCGCTCCGCCCACCGCCTTGCGCATCGACGCCGACGGCCAGGAGCGTGAAGTCGCGCTCGATCAAGTGCATGCCGGCGATCGACTGCGGGTGCGCCCCGGCGACAAAGTCCCGGTCGACGGCGTTGTGCTCGAAGGCCGCTCGAATGTCGACGAATCGATGATGACCGGCGAGCCACTACCTGTGACGAAGGAAGCGGACGCAAAGGTAACGGGCGCCACCGTCAACCAAACAGGCAGTTTCGTGATGCGCGCCGAGCGCGTCGGCGCCGATACATTGTTGGCGCAGATTGTCCAGATGGTGTCCGAGGCGGGTCGCACCCGCGCGCCAGTCCAGAAGCTCGCAGATGTCGTCGCGAGCTGGTTCGTGCCAGCCGTGGTGCTGATTTCGATGATTGCCGCCGTGGTCTGGATTGCCGTCGGCCCCGAGCCGCGCTATGTGAACGCGCTGGTCGTTGCAGTCAGCGTGCTGATCATTGCGTGCCCGTGTGCGCTCGGCCTCGCGACTCCGATGTCGATCATGGTGGGCGTCGGCCGCGGCGCGCAGATGGGCGTGCTGATACGTGACGCCGAAGCGCTCGAATTGATGCAGAAGGTCGATACGCTGGTCGTCGACAAGACCGGCACGCTGACTGAAGGCAAGCCGCGTGTAGTCGGCATCACTGCAGTTGCAGGCATCAGCGAGAGCGAAGTGCTCGCGGCGGCCGCGGGTGTTGAAGTGTCGAGCGAGCATCCACTCGCGCAGGCGGTCCTTGCGGCCGCGACTGGGCGTGGCGTGGCGCCGATCGCAGTCAGCGAGTTCGAATCGATAACGGGCCGCGGTGTTCAAGGTACGGCACCGGCAGGTCGCGTACGACTCGGCAGCGCGCGCTTCCTCGCCGAAGCGGGCATCGATCTCGCCGCACTAAACGCAGACGCGGATCGTCTTCGCAGCGAAGGCAACACCGTCGTGTTCGTCGGTGTCGAGAACCGCTTGCTCGGATTGCTCGCGATTGCCGACCCGATCAAGGCGACGAGCGCGGACGCAATCGCTGCGCTGAACGCCGCCGGCGTGCGGGTCGTGATGGCCACTGGCGACGGCGCCGCAACGGCCGCCGCAGTCGCTGCGAAGCTCGGCATTGTCGACTTTCGGGCGGAAGTGCTACCAGCCGACAAGAACGCTCTGATAAAGGAGCTACAGGCGCAAGGCCGTATCGTCGCAATGGCCGGCGACGGCATCAACGACGCGCCGGCGCTGGCCGCAGCCAATGTCGGCATAGCAATGGGCCATGGCACCGACATCGCGATGCAATCGGCGCGCATCGTGCTGGTCAAGGGCGACTTGAACGGCATTGTGCGTGCCCGCCTGTTGTCACGCGCGGTGATGCGCAACATTCGACAAAACTTATTCTTCGCGTTCGTCTACAACGCAGCGGGCGTGCCGCTCGCCGCCGGCGTTCTGTATCCACTTACTGGTTGGCTACTTAGCCCGATCATTGCATCGGCAGCGATGGCGCTTTCGTCGGTATCGGTGATCGCAAACGCGTTGCGGCTGCGCACGAGAGATAGCGGAGCCTTGCGATGACCCGGTTTTTCAGAGTCTTTCTAGAGAGTGAATGTGCGAAGTGGCTAGTTTTTAGAGAGAGATTCTGGCGGAGGCGGTGAGATTCGAACTCACGAAGGACTTACGCCCTTGCCGGTTTTCAAGACCGGTGCCTTCAACCGCTCGGCCACGCCTCCGAAAGCATATTTTGCCAGCCAGCCCGCCCGATGAGAAAATAGGTGCGGAGGCCGTCGTGTTTGCAGCTAATTCGTTCCCGTTGCTGGTGGGTCAATCGCCATTCTTGCACTTAAGGAGCTCGGCCGAGCCCCGGCTGCCTCGCATTTTTGTCAGCATTCCAAGTTATCGCGATGCCGAGACTCAGTGGACGGTGAAAGATCTCTACGCGAAGGCTTTGCATCCGGAAAGAATTTTTGTCGGGATCTGCTGGCAATTTGATCCTTTCCAGGACGCGCATTGTTTCGTCGAGCCTTATCCCCGGCCGCAACAGGTGCGAGTTATCGAAGTGCCTGCCGCGAAGAGCCGTGGTGCGAACAGAGCACGATCCCAGGCCATGTCGTTATGGAGGGATGAAGAATGCGTATTGATGATCGATGCGCACATGCGGTTCGAGCAGGACTGGGATCAGATGCTGCTCGACATGCTGGGCCAATGTCCAAGCAGCAACGCAGTACTCACGACATTCCCGACCAGTTACACGCCTCCTGATAATTGCGATCGAAACGGCATCAAGCGCATGGCGTTCCGCGAGTTCACCGCGGGCAGTGCAAACACACCGCCCAAACTGCGCTACCGCAGCTTTCGCATTTCGCCCGATGCATTGCCCGCAGCGCCGTTTCCAGCAGCGTCGGTGGCGCATGGGTTCATGTTCGCATCCGCACGCTTGTTCCAGACTGTCGCCATTGATCCGTATATCTATTTCTTTGGTGACGAACTCACGTTTGCGGCCCGCGCATGGACTCACGGCTGGGATTTTTTCTCGCCGCATCGGCCCGTTGTTTTTCACTTATGGGACCGGACCACGCGCCCCAGGCATCCGCAGGACCGGCCCGCTGATGCACGTGTGCTGCGAAAAGTGAGCGCAGAGCGCGTTGCCCACTTGGTTGGCATCCGCCAAAGCAAAGATGCGCGTGCGCTGTTCGAGTTGTCACGTTACGGTCTTGGTACGGCCCGCACGCTGCGCGACTATCAGCGGTTCAGCGGTGTCAATTTCGCAAAGCGCACGATTGCTCCACACGCGCTTGCCGGGAGATTCGATACGGACTTCAGTGATGTCCGGCCGGCACCGGTTTCAAAGGACACGATACGGGCTGTCGGCGGCGAGTCCGCATCGGCGCGGATATTCGTGGCGATCCGTAGCTATCGCGACCCGCAAACACAGTGGACGATCCAGAATCTATTCGCGACGGCGGCCAAGCCCGAACGGATAAGCGTCGGCGTTTGCTGGCAGGTCGAGCCCAGCGAAGACGCTCGATGTTTCACCGAGTTGTATCCCTATCCTGAACGGGTGCGCGTCGTCGGCACGCTAGCATCGGAAACGCCGGGCGCGTGCTGGGCGCAAGCGCAGGCGCTCGCTCTTGCGCAGGGCGAAGAGTATGTGCTGTTGATCGACTCGCATATGCGATTCGTTCAGGGGTGGGATGAATCGCTGCTTGGTTTGTGCGATTCGACGGAAGATCCAAAGGCTGTGATGACCGCATGGCTGCCCGGATATACCCCGCCGGATACGCTGCGCACGCTGCCGCCGGGTCAGGTGCGGCAGATTGCGGTGAAGAGGTTTTCAGTCGACGGCCACCCTTCGATCATTCACCTGAAGGGCGTGTCGACTCCGCAGGAGCACGTGAAGGCGGTCAATCCCACCCCTTTCCTAGTCGCGAATTTTGTGTTCACACGCGCCAGCGCATTCGAAGAAGTTTCAATAGATCCGCATATTCATTTGTACGGGGAAGAAGTGTCGCTGTCCGCACGACTCTGGACCCATGGCTACACGTTGTACGAACCGGGCATCGCACTGGCATACCACTATTGGAAGCCGCGCCAAGTCGGGTTGCTCGATACCTACAAGCGTCGCTCAATCCCCGCCGTGGCCGCAAACAACGAGCGCGTCCGTCACTTGCTCAACTTGACAGAATCAGCATCTTCCGCGGCTCTGGTAGACAACGACCGCTACCGCCTTGGCACTGTACGCACGCTCGAAAGTCTGTGGCAGTTTGCCGGAGTCGATCCCGCTACCCGCTTCGTATCGGACGGTGCGCTCAACGCACGATGGAATACAGATTGGGCGACGCAGCGCTCAGCACGCGTCGATCGACCTCAATCAGTGAATCACGCCGAGCTGCTTTAGAAGCGGCATGCGCACATCCATGAAATCGCGCACCCTTGTCTCGAGCTCGGCAACATTCTCGGCATCATCTTCGATGCGCTTTCCGTCCTTGATCAAACGCTTGTTCTGCTCTTTGAATCGCTTCCACACGAACTCGGTGACGGCTCGGGCATCCGGCTTCTTGATGCTGCGCAGTGCAAGAATGATTAGCTGCTCGGGATTGGCCACGAATGAACCGCTGCCGATGGCGGGCGCTGAAAGAAACTGCATCGAATCATCCAGCAGCGCGGCCTCGACCAGGACTTGATTCAACGACCGCGAGGCGTCGACATTGCCGCTGCCGTCGCCGAGCATCGGATGTGTCTGACCGCTCTCGACCAGCAGTGATAGCGCCTGCGCGACCTGCCACGCAGCCACGCCGGCCAGCGCCGGCATTTCGGCAATCTCTTTAAATACAGCCGGGCCTTGCCGCAACTTGTCGAGTATCGGCCGCACCACCGGCTCGTTCGCGTCCAACTCGCCGGCGGCGGTGGACAGTTTCAACGTAATTTTGTCTGGCGGCAACGTCAAGACGAACATGATCTTGTTCATCTCGTGGACGAATTGTGCGTTCGATAACTGCACCGGCCCCCGCACGTAAAGGTCGCGCCGAAACTGCCGGTTCACAGTGAAGTCCTTGATCGTCTCGACCATCGAGGAACCACCGGCGCTGCCGAGCATTTCGCTGATGTCTTTAGGCACATTGAGCGCCAGCACGTTGTCGCTGACCGTCGCCGAGCCCACATATTCCAACCTGGCTTCCTGCATTTCTCTGGCGACGTCGATGTGGTACAGCGCCTCCCAGTGCTCGTTCAGATATTCGTGCGCAAGATAGGTGCGTTCTTTGTTCTGCAGCCGCCCGAGGTTGCGGGTGACCGACTCATTGGCCTTGAAGTAGCGCGCGCCTTTGCCGGCCAGCTGATTGACGAAATCAATTGCGGCCATCACGTTTTGATCGCTGCGGCCGGGATGCGCCTTCACATATTCGCGCATCATGCGCTGCACCGGAACGAACGGCGCCCAACCCGGCATGCAGTTGTAGCTGACGTACACCACCCCGCCAGGCTTCAGTCGATCGCGGATGATATTGACGATGTGGCCGCGATTTTCCTGGCTGACCCAACTGTAAATACCATGCAAAACGATCACATCGAACTTGGTCTGGTCGACTCCGCTTCGCTCTGCCATCGCGGCAAAACTCTCTTCGCGGAACTGCACATTCGAAAGGCCGGCGCGTTCGGCCAGATCCTGCGCCTTCGCTATTTGTGCCGGATTGAAGTCCACACCGACAAAACGGCCGCGCGGGTTACCCGCTGCGAGAAGCAGCGTGCCGAGTCCCTGTCCGCACGCAAGCTCGCAGTAACCGTACTCGCGATCGACCAACTGCGGCGGGCGCACACCCATTAATACGCACAGCAGGTGCAGATAGCTCGGCGCGAGCTCTCGGTAGAAGCCCGCGGTGTACGGGATGTCGGTGATGTAGCCGTCTTGCCAGGAAGCCATGGGTCGGAAAACGAATAGAAGGGCTACGTTTCCAGCGCGCGGAAACGTAGCCCGATGAGATCAGCCGGATACGTGTTTACTTTTTACTTGCCGGTACCGCAGCGGATGCTGCGACATCGGCCGACTGGCTCGCCATCGCAGCCGCCGCCGGCCCCATTTGCATCGCTTGCGCAAATGCGACGTCGTAGTTGACGTTGGTCACGGCTTGTATCTGCTTGACCAGCTTGGTTCGGATCTCCGTAATTGGAGCGAGCTCCAGATCTTCCATCACCCCCGATTTAACCAGCCGGCGAATCAGCTGCAGCACTGTCAATCCGTCCTGAATGCTGAGGCCTTTCAAATCGAGTTGCATGTGCTCTTTGGTAAACATTGCTGCTTGACTCCTTCATTTTCATGCGTTAAGTCGGATAACTAACCCTACGGTTTCCAGATCGGCGACGACAGTGCGAGATCGGGCTGTGGCCTGCGTTCGTCGTCGATCATGCCGAACTCCGCTGACGATTCTGCGTTGAATGCTGCCATCGCTTGTGCCAGGGAATCGACCGCGGTGTTCAGCACCAACGATTCGTCGGAGCCGATGGCCGGCGAGCGGCTCGCTGCGGGGCCATGTACCCAGTCGCCGGACTCGGCGGACAGTTTTGCGAAAGGCATTTTCTCAGATTGCGGTGACGCCGGCCGCCCGGACTCATTGAAGCGATTGGTCCCTCCCGCATATGCCATGTCCTCGAGTACAGGACCGCTGACCCCGGCCGCGCGGGTGCCGACGAATTCACTGATACCTTCTGACCAGCTTCGCTGATGCATCATGTTGCTCATCAACGACGATGACGAGACAGGCAGCGGTGCGGTGCTCTTCACGACTGATGCCGCCGCCCCGGTAACGCCGGTGTAATCGAATTCGGAAGCGAGCGGGACATCTGCAGGCGGTAGCCGCATTCCGGTCAGGGACGAGCGGTGCTCGGCGCCCGCATCGAAACTGGCGATCGACTGCGCGAGCGTTTGCGTCCCGCCAGTGAACGCCGGCTCGGCGGAGTCCGCCATCGGCGCGGTGCGCGCCGTAGCCGGGCCGCGTACAAACTCTGCCGCCGCACCGGCCAGTGACGCATCTCGCATGACCGAGGAGTCTTCCTGATAGCGGTTGGTACCGCCCGCGTATGCGACGTCGGCCGAACGCCCGAAGCTATCGAGCTCGTACTTTTTCAGTCCTCCCAGCACGCGCGTTCTCTTGAACATATCGGTTCCTTCGACAAAATTGGGGGTTGCAGCCAAGACAGGTGTTATCGCTACTTCAGGCGCCAACAACGGGGTGGGATCTTCCGCGAATGTCGCCCCCGTGCGCGCCAGGCCCTGCATGCGTGGCGTCGAACTGCGTTCGCTGTAACGATTTGTTCCGCCTGCGTAAGCCATCTCGCTGCTCCTGCCGGCCGCGATAGCTGCCGCCTCCGGAATTCCCATCAGCACGCTTGTCTTGGACACGACCGCGGTCGTGGCATCAAAGGGTGCAACCAGGATCGAATCGCTGCGGCCGACTCTCGGCGTCTTGACCATATCGTCCGCCGGCAGCGTGGGAGCTGCGTTCAACGGCTGCGCCACGGAATCGAGCGAGCCGATAGCGCTGAAGTAGCTAACAGGATTCCCCGAGGAATCAGCGGGTAGCGCCGTTGTTGCGGGATTGATGGGCTGCGTCATCGGATCAAACGCCTCAAACCCACCGAAACCGCTGGCAGGGTTGGAAGACGCCAGCGTCGCGAACCCGCCCGACGCTGCTCCTGACATTGCGGCCAAACCACCGCGAGCGCCGGCACCATCGCCCGCGCCCGCCGCGCCCAGGCTGCTGCCACGCGCAAACATCGCGCGCAGCGCCGCCGGGTGCCACGCATCCATGATGACGCCGTCCATGGTGGCCCGCTCGCTCGCTTTAAGGGTGAGCTCGCTGCCGGAAGAGAAGTCGTACGCGGCCATTTGCGTGACGAGTTGCTCGACTTCGCCATTCAGCAGATCGGCGCCGTTCGACTTCAGAGCAAACCGGTCGAAGCGGGAAGAGTCCGCGACGCCGTTGTCGCCATACCAGTCGACAAACGTTTGCGAATCCGAAAACTTGATCGTATTGCCCGACCAGGTACCGACTACCGCGACAAGATCTTCGCCCGAGCGCCGGAACCAGATCTGATTCTCGGCGTCGATGCCGGTGTCGTACAGGATCTGATCACCGGTTGCACCCTGGCCGATCTTGAGCTTGTCGTCGCCGTCCTTCAGATCGAACACCAAGATATTCGCGCCCTTGTCGGTCGCCACGGCATCGTCCCCTTTGCCGGCTCTGATCTCGTTGTTGTCACCAGTCACAGTCAACGTGTCGTCGTCGGCGCCGCCGTCGATATAGTTGTCGTCACCAGTGACGATAAGTAAGTCTGCGCCGTCGCCGCCGGAGATGCCGATCCAACCATCGACGGTCGACACGACCGCACCTTTGTCATCGTAGTTTGTTGTGATCGTCTTAAATGCATAGTCGCTGCCTTCGATGGTGATCTTGTCGTCGCCGGTGCCGCCGGTGACCACGTTTCGATCGCCGATCACCTTGATGATGTCGTCGCCATCGTCACCGCTAATGCCCACCCAGGCTGCTTCCGTACTGCCGACGCGATTGACCGTTGTTTTGAATGCGTTGTCTGAACCGCGCGCGAGGATCGCGTCATCTCCGTCGCCGCCACTCAGCACACTGGTATTGAGGCTGCCGCCGATAGCCTGCAAGTCCTTGTTGTTCGCCAGATCTTTTAGGATCGGTAGATCCTTGAACGCATCAAGCTCGCTAAGGAAATCTGCAAAGTCGGCAACCGTTGCCAGTATCGCAACGTCGTTGCCCGCGCCAAGGCTCAGGCCGGAAACCGCGGCTACGGAACGATCCTTGTAGAACAGACTGCTACCGACGATAGCGGCGCCAACCGCGCTTCCAGCCAGCAAATCGTTGTCGCGGCCCATATCCAGCACACTGTTGGAAACCTTGACAATCGCGACGTCGTTGCCATCGCCCATGCTGACTCCGCTGATGACATTGGTCGCCAGCGCCAAGCTAGAATTCAACGGATCGAAGTACTGTGTCGTGCCATTGACCAACGCGCAATCGTTGATCTCACCGGTCAGGAAGTCGCTACCGCGGCCCATGCTGGCAACGCTGCGCGTGATGATCGCCGACACCGTGTCGTTGCCGTCACCGGCCGAGAATCCGGTGAGCGCACCGACTTCTTTCTGCAAAGTCGTCTGCAACGTATCGTAAATCCGCTCGCTGCTGCCGATTGCGCAATCCGTGATCGTGCCGTTGAATACATCGTCGCCGCGGCCAAGAGCGACCGCGCTTCGCAATACTGCTGCGTTAACGACGTCGTTGCCGTCGCCGGCGGAAAAACCGCTAACAGCGTTCTTTTCGTACACGAGCTCGGTCTGTCGGATGTCGTTGAAACGCTCGGTGTAACCAAATGCACAGTCGGTGAGCGCGCCGGTGAATTGATCGTTACCGAGCCCGAGGGTCATCACGCTGTGCATTACGTTGGCGTTGACGATGTCATTACCAGCTCCTGCCGAGAAGCCGGTGAACGCGTTGATTTCACGCAGCGTGCTCGAGAAAAGCGGGTCATAAATGCGCTCGATGCCGTCAAATGCGCAATCGATAACCGTGCCGTCGAAGATATCGTTACCGGCTCCCAGACTGTATGCGCTCAACGTGATCGTTCCGGAGCCGAAGTCGTCGCCGTCGCCCAGGCTTACCCCGACGACGCCGTTGATCTCTCGCAGTAGGTCCGACAAGCCGGCGTTGAAAATCGTCTCGACGCCCTGGAACGCACTGCCGGTGACATTGGCCTGCACTACATCATTGTCGCGGCCCGTACTCAGAACGCTGCGCGTCACTGTGCCAGTAAAGCGATCGTTGCCGTCACCCAGGCTGGCACCTGCGAAGGCGTTGCGTTCCTGTGCAATGACGTAATCAGCGCGGTAGGTGATCGTGTAATCGACGCCGATTCCGCCTACATGGTTATCGACCAAGCTCCCGGTAACGTTGTCGTTGCCGAACCCGGTGGTGAAGACACTGCGTGTTGCCGTGACATTTACTGTGTCGTCGTCGGTATCGATAAAGCCCGGGCGTATCGACGACCCGAAGCTGACACCGGTAAAACCGTTCAGTTCGCTCTGGATGTAGTAGTCGGGCTGATAGAAGCGGTTGACCCAGCCGTACGCGCTGTCGCTGATGGTGCCGTTGAACGTGTCGTTGCCCACGCCCATTGCCAGAACGCTGCGTACCACGTCACCGGTGTATTGATCAGCACCGTCACCCGTACTGCCGCCGGTATAGACATTGACCTCGCGAATCAAATTACTGAAGTTGCCGTTGTAGTCGGTGACCGCGGCAGCCAGTGGACCGCCGAAGGCCGAATCGGTCATCACAGCGAAGACGATGTCCTTACCGACTCCGGTACTCCACACGCTGCGCGTAACGTTCGCAAACGCCGACTTGATACCGCCAATGATGTCGTCATCGGTTTCAGCGTTCTCGCCGATCCCGAGCGGGGTTGGCGACCCCAGGGACACGCCTGCGAACGCGTTGGTCTCGCGTGTGATGGGCGAACCAGCACCGTACTCGCGATAAATACCCTTGAAGGCGACATCGGTCATATCGCCAAAGAACTTGTCGTCGCCCGCCCCCAATGACGCAACGCTCTTGTTGATGGAGCCAGTGAACGTGTCTTTGCCCGCACCCAGGCTCAGGCCGGTGTACGCATACAGCTCGCGAGTGACGTGGCTTAGTGTTGGGTCGTAGTCGGCTTCGTAAAACTTGCCGTCCTTGTTCTTGTTGAATGCGCTGTTAACCACGTCCGCGTTGACCGTGTCGTTTCCAAAACCGGTACTCACGACACTGTGCACAATCTGCGCACGCTGCCCGGCCACCAGGCCGTCGATCACGTCATCATCGATGACTCCGAAATCTGCCGCGCCGAGGCTGACGCCGACAAACGCGTTGCGTTCGGCAGTGATGTAGTAACCAGCGCGATAAGTGCGCTCGACACCTCCGAACACTGCATTGGTGATGTCGCCCAAAAATGTGTCTTTGCCTTGCCCGCCGGTCAAGACACTGAGTTCGACGCTGCCTTCGAACGTATCGTCATCCTGGCCCAAGCTGATGCCGGCCCACGCTTTGCGCTCCTTCGTGACAACGCTGAGATCGGGGTTGTAGTCGACCGAATAAAAATTCAGACCATCCGAGCGGGCGTTGAACGCGCTGTTTACAACGTTGGCACGCACCGTGTCCTTGCCGAAGCCGGTGGTGACGATGCTGCCCGAAATAGTCGACCGAGCACCCTTGATGCCCTCGATGAGGTCATCGTCTTCGCCGTTTCCGTCGGCGGCACCCATGCTGAAGCCGGTAAACGCGGTCGTAAATCGTTCGACGCCTTCACTCTTGATGAAGTAGTCGTTGCGGTATTCGCGCTGCACATCGTCGCGCGCGGCGCCGATGATGTCGCCGTAGAACTTGTCTTTGCCCTGCCCCATCGAGACGACGCTGTCCTGGACGAAGCCCTCCAGCAGGTCATCGCCATGACCCAGGCTGAGGCCGACATAGCCGTAGGTTTCCTTCTCGAGCACGCTCCGTGTGGTGTCGTACTCGACCACCATCTTGTTCAGGAAGCCGCCTGCTGCCGACCGGTTAACGAAGGCGTAAACCTTGTCGTCACCGAAGCCGGTGGTTACGACGCCGCCGGTAATGTTGGCGTACTTGGCGCCGTTCAACCCTTCGATCAAGTCCTTGTCCTTGCCGTTGCCTTGGTCCGCCGGCCCGCCCATGCTGAAGCCGGTGTAGGCATTGGTTTCCTTCTTGATGAAGTAACCGTCGTTGTACGTGCGCGTCCCGACCTCAAACACGCCGCCAAGAATATCGCCGTAAAACTTGTCGTCGCCTTCACCGAAGGACACGGTGCTGATCGTTACCTTGCCCTTCAACGTGTCGTCACCCTGACCGAGATTGATACCGGTCCACGCTCGATCTTCACTGGCAACAACGCTGACTTTGACGTCGTCGTCATACTCGACTTCATAAGCGCCCGGAAACTCCTTCGATTTGCTGAACGCGCTGAAATCAATATCGGCCAAAATCACGTCGTCATCGATGCCGGTGGTGACCACACTGCGAGTGATCGTCAGTTGCTTGCCGTTCAACCCTTCGATCAAATCCTTGTCGTCCTCGCCAGCGACCGGCGAACCCATCGAAATACCGGCCCAGCCGTTTTTCTCCGACTTGATGAAGTAGCCGTCCTTGTAGTCGCGATCAACGCCGCCGTAGGCTGCATCGACGATGTATTCGGCACGCAGCGTGTCCTTGCCGGCGCCCATCGAGACAACGCTTGTTTCGACCGTACCTTCGATAATGTCGTCGCCTTGGGCCGTGCTGATCCCGGCCCATGCTCCGGTTTCGCTCTTCAGCAAGCTTCCTTGGTCGGTGCGGTACTTGATCGTGTAAACGCTGCCGTCGGAGTTGCGGCTGAAGCGCGCATCCTTGATGTCTGCATAGATCTCGTCGCCACCGAAACCCGTACTGACAACGACATGCGTCAGCTTCGAACGAGGCGCATCATCGAGACCGCGAATAACGTCATGGTCCGCCTGGCCCGGAACCGAAGCGGCCAGGCTTACCGACGATGCAAAGGCGTGGCTTTCGCTTTCGATGTAGTAATCATCAACGTAATCACGTTCGACGCGGTCGAACGCAGTCGCGTCATCCTGTATCGCGTCGCCCTCGAACGTATCGTCGCCAAGGCCCGTCGATAGGATGCTGTTCTCCAACTTGCCTTGGAAGGTGTCATCGCCTGCTCCCATGACGACGCCGGCGCCGTACGTGTACTCCTCCTTCAGCACACTGATCTTGGTGTTGTATTTGACGTGAATTAGCCCCGGCGGAACCACAGGCGGCAAGGCCGCCGCCAGAAACATTGCCGGCCCGAAAGCAGGTGCAACCACCCCGTTAGCGACGGTAAATGCGCCGCCTGAAACGTCCGCAGTGATCTTGTCGTTGCCATATCCGGTGCTGATGACAGAGTTCTTGATGACGGGACGCCCCCCATCGAGACCTTTAATCGTATCGACCGAACCTTTATCGTCATTCCAGCTGCTGCTCATGCTGAGGCCGACAAACGTCGGCGCAGACTGGACGAGCTCATCCGCGCCGTATTCGACGTTGGTGACCAGGAAAGCGCAGTCAGTCAGGTTCCCGAAGAACTGATCGTTGCCCGCGCCCATCGAGATAACGGATTTAACGAATTCGCCCTTCACGATGTCGTCGCCGAAGCTGGTATTTATTCCGCTCCAGCCGCCTGTTTCGCGTTTAACGAAACTGATTTTTTCGTTGTATTCGATAACGCGAAGTGCGTTCTTGTCTTGAAATGCGCTACCCGTAGCATCGAGCCAGAAGTCGTCCTTGCCGAACCCACCATCGATGACGCTGTTAGTGACCTTCGCGCGACCGGTCCCGTCGGCGTTTCGCAACTCGTTCTTGTCGGTATCTGCAGTGGGAAGCAATCCGCCTCCAAGAGAAACGCCGACAGTTTCGTTCGTTACGCTCTTGATTAAGTAACTATCGATGTACTTTCGCTCGACGCCGCCGAAGTTCGCGTTCGAAATCGAGCTGACCCATAGCTTGTCATCGCCGGCACCCATCGAAAACGCAGACTTCTCGATCGAGACGTTCTTGGCCCAATCGTCGCCATACCCGGTGCTGATTGCCTGGACGCCTTTTTCAAAGCTTAGGAACGATTGCCTGCCCGCTCCGAAGTCGCGCCACGTGGTGATCGATGTGAAGTAGTTGTTCTTAAAGATACTGTCGATGATCTCGTCGTTGCCGTTGCCAGCGGCGAGAGCAACACGCTCCAGATGAACGTAGAACTTGTCGTTACCGGTGCCGCCGAAGATACTGCCCGCCGATGTCTCGGTTTCTTTTTCCTTTTCGTAGAACCCGTCGGGCAGCATTTCGAGGCCACCCGGGTAGTCGTTGGTGTTCGTGTAGTGCTTGGTAAACGCCGAGTCGTGCGCCTTGATATGAAACTCGTCATCGCCCTCGCCACCCGCGATCCAGCTGTGATGACCCGCAAAATAAATTTTGTCGTCGCCCTTGCCGCCGTCGACGTAAATGCCGCTGACGTCGGTATCAGGATCATTCCAGATCGCCTTCAGCGAATTAGCGACACGCAGATACTCTTGCCACGGATCGTCCAGATACGGGCTCCCATTGGAGGCGGCCGCCGATAAGGAAGCGGCGGCTACGCTGGTGCCGAAAAGCTCCTGAATAAAGCCGGCGACTTCGTCCATAACGCTCTGCGCGACCGGTAGCGTGCTGCCCATCGCCGCCGTTTGGAGCGCAGTGACGCCTTCTACTGATTTATCAAAGGAGAAATCAGTTGTGTTGTCGCCCTGGTCGCCCATCGCCGCAAAACTGGCAATGACGTCGGACGCCTCTGATGCGCCTGGAGCCGCAGCGCGCTGTGCTTCGCCGGTATTGACAAGTCCCGCGAGCTGCCCGGACAGTCCAGCAGTAGCTCCCTGTGCCGCAGCGGCGGCGTTCGCACCGTAAGCGTTGACATCGTTCGTCCACGAATTGCCGGGGACCGTGCCTTTAACGCCGGGCTCATTGACGACTCGGTCAGCGTTAATGCCCGGATTGATTTGTCCGTTCAGCCCCCCAACAGAGCCGTCCGCGGTACTCAGTGCTGATTGACCTTGCGTCAGCGCATCTTGAACTGGCGCATTGGCCGCCTGCTTGTCAAGTTCATTGAGTTGTGCGGTTGTGGTCGCCTGTCCATCCTTGGTAGCAGCGTCGATATTGCTTAGTGCGTCCTTGCTGAGATCGTTGCCGGTATCGGTTGCCCAACCAATTCGTTCTCTGAATGTGTCGCCGAGAGTGCCGAGACCTTCCGAAACGCGATCCAGAAATCCCTCTGTTCCATTTGCCCACGCTTTCTGAATAATCGACCAGGCATCCGCGCTGAGCGGCCGGTTGGTGCGCAATCGATCCATCGCACGCTCGGCAGTCGCTTTCTTCCAAGCGTCATTGAAAGCAGTCCCGACAGCTTTCTCGATCGTGCTGTCACCCAACTTACCGCCGCCAACGATGATGGTGTCGCCTTCTTCATTCTTGAAGTCACCGCCGTTCTTCGAGAACTCGTCGCCACCTTCGATCTTCACATCCCACTTGGGTGGAAGTCCTGGAATGTCGAACGGATCGATCTTGGTATCTTTGAACGACCGATTCTCGGCTTCGCGCGATCCGCCGACGACAACAATCGTGTCCGACTTGTCATAGCCAAATATGCGCGCGTCCTTGCTGCCGGTGGCAAGGATCACGTCTTCGCCACCCTCAGTGTTCTTGGTCAGGTCACCATAGATGTGGATGCCGCCTATGATGTCCTTGGTGGGCAGCACGACGACGGCGGTGTCATCGCCATCGCCGAGATTGATGATAGAAGGCTCAGGGGTCTCGCCCGCCTCGAGTTGCCTCGGAACGTAAAACTCTTCAGGCCGTTCCCAGGAGATGACCGAATCGCCGCTGCCGTCATGAATATCGGCCCCCATACGATCGACGACGGCGTTGTTGCCATGGCCTAAGTTGATGATGCCACCAATGTTTCGCTCTGCGCCAAGGCCGAGGAAACTTCCCCAGCCATTCGGCAGGTTCAACCCAGCTATTCCGTAATTCTTGATCCAAGTATCGCCATCCCCGACGGCAATGATGTTGAATGCTCCGTACGTATTGATGAAGTTCTGTACACCGTTGGCGAAGACTAAATTGATGAGCCCATAGGCGTCGATCCGATTTACCGATCGATCGTTGGCAATCGGGTCGATCGGCTCTCCATTCTTTCTGCGATTGGTCTGAAAAAAGTTGTCTACCTCTTGCGTATTGAGGCCGCCTTGGCCGTTCCAGTACTTTTTCAACGCTTCAAAAGGCCGAGTCAGGAAATCCTGCATTCCGCTCCATTTGAGCGGTTGGATATCATCAGGGAGACTGCCGGCCACTACGAGATTTACACCGCCCAGTCCCAGCACACGGTTTTCGCCAGTGCCTGTGAACTGAATATTGAGCAGTCCCAGGCCGACCATATGGTCATTGCCGGTGCCGCCGATACCGATATTCAGCCCTCCACCGATCATCACCGCTTCGTTATCGCCGTTGCCCAGGTAATTCATGTTGAGCACGGCGCCAAGGCCGATCACGATGTCGTTGCCTGTATTACCGTCGGGGACGAAGCCGGAAATAAACGGCAGAAACGGCCAAGACAACTCGATGGTCCCGTCCTGCTTCAGAATCGGCGCCGGAAACACTGTCGCTTCCGAAATCCGCCAGTAGTCTGAAACGTTGTTCAGCCCGGAAATGAAGTTGAAGCGACCGACCCCGACGATGACGTTGTTGGGCGTCGTAAGCGGCGTAACGATTCCCTCGTTGTTCTGCAGGGAGCCGTTGCCGAACGCAATCTTGTTCGAGCCAAGCAGGACCCCCTCGTCGTTCGCCCATTTTCTCAAGTCGAACAGCGACAGGATGGATGCGGTGGTTCTCGTGTTCGCGACGTTCCTTATCCATCTTATGTTTGTGAGGTGCGCCGGCTCGGCTGCTGCCTCCCAGTGCGGATTTGGATTGGCCGCACCGAACACCCGATTCTGGCCGTCTCCCAGCACGATCTGATTTGAAACGTTCGAGGTGCCGATGACGAAGTTATCGCCGTTACCGAACTCATACGTACCGCGGTAACCGTAGCCCGCAAACACGTTGTTGCCGTGACCCAGCAACGAACGGTTAAAGCCTCTAAGGTGAGCGTCTGACCCGTTCTTCTTGAACGAGCCGACCGCGGCCATTAGAACCAGGTTGTTGCCGTCGCCCAATGACAACCGGTTCTCGTCGCGGCCTACCGCAACAACCTGATTGTCGCCCAGGCCGATCATCGACCAGGTGCGCCATAACTCGTACCCGATGCCGAAGTTCAACGGGTTCCATTTGCCTGTTTTCCACCCTCCGTCCCAGCGTTTGTAGCTCTTCTCCAGGCCTGCGCGCACGCCGTTAACCAGCCCGGCAGACATGAAATTCGCTTCGCCGTAACCGATCATCACGTTGTTGCCGAGGGCGGCATTCATCACGTTCCGATGCTTGCCGTAGAACAGATTGACCAGTGGATCGTCTTCCTGTGTTATTTGCCTCAGCCTCTCCTCCGCCGTACGGAAGTACTGATTAACGCCCACCATGACGTCGTTGCCCTCGCCGGGCTTGGCTCGATACTGGAATCCGCGGGCCGTGTCGGTGTCAGAGTTCGTCTGCGGGAAGCGCTCATAACCATCGTCCTGCGAAACCATCATGTTGCCGTCGAGCGTGAACGGCGGGATCAGCGAAAACAGTTGTTCCAGCCGAGAGCCCTTGAGCTTGACCTGGGAAGCGAGCAGCAGGCCAGCCAGTTCGCCTATGCCCAGCGAGACAAGCGCTGGCCAACCGGGATTCAGGCCTCCTGCAGGAACGCCGGGATCGACCTGCTGCGAACCGACCAATATGCTGCCGGTTTGATGCCAGTTCTCGGAATTGATCCGCTGACCCGGTGCGATTTCATCGACACGAAGATTGTCGTTATTGCGCGCATATGCCGCAGATTGCTGCGGGGTAAGCATCGGGATATTGGGGTTGCCCGGCAGCGGTGCGCCCGCTCCTCGCAACGTTTCCAGTGGAAACTGACCGACCCGCGCTTCTTCGGCGGCCAGACCAAAACTGCGTACAGCGTCACGTCGCTGCTGATCTTGCAAAGTCGGCAACTGCGGCAGATCGGGGTCGCCCGGAGGTATCGTCAGTCCGTTGCCGGCTTGATCTGACCAGGAACTGTTGATCCACGATGCGCCAACGAATCCAACCAGCCCCAGGCCCAACAATTTTTTGCCGATGTCGTCGTACCACTTCTTGCCAGCACCCGCTTCTCCGTCCTTCGTTCCAAATAACCTCGTCCAGTCTGAGTCTGGACCCGCGCGGTGATCGTTCAGGCGAATGCCGATCATCAAGTTTCCGCCGCCCATTCCACCCATGATGTTGGACTGCCTGGCAACACCCACCATCAGGTCTTCACCATTCGCGCCGAGCATTAAATTGCTGGCGCCAACGGCGAACATCTTGTTTTCACCGTGATCGCCCTGTGCGTAGACGTGATCGAGCAGGTGAAAGCTGTTGACGTCGCGGAATTCCGGCCCGCCGTTGCCGGTGCCGTCGGGTGGCGGTGCCCCCACCTCGGCATTAACTCGGCCGCCGAGCATGACGTTGGTATAGCCGATGCCCACCTGCAAATCGTAGCCCTGGCCGCCTAACAGCAAATTGACTTGTCCAAGAGCAATCGTGCGGTTATCACCACCCCCTGCGAACACGATATTGCCGGTACGGACATCGGGATAGGTCGGCGTTTTCGACCATAGCGATTTGATTGCCTGGATGCTTTCGGCGTTAGCAGCCAAGGCAAAAATATTGTCATCACCGCCGCCGGACAAAACCAGATTGGCCGCTACGCTGGTGGCAGCGTTGTACGCAACCGCAAAGACATTCTTGCCATCGGCCGCGCTCGGAAGATAGGGGTTTTCTCCCGTGATAATGAAGTTGCCGGTGAAGGGCCCGCTTCGCGTTACTGCCACGCCAAAGATGTTCTGTTCGCCGGCGCCGCTGATGATTAGATTTCCGGAGATCTTGTCCGACACCGCGGCCATCACGATGTTTTGCGATCCACCCTCCGACAGATGCACGTTGACTGCCGCCGTGCGGCCTACGGCCACACCGAGCGCCGAACTGTAGTCGTCACTATCAAAAACGCCCGGGCCCATCAAGAACAGGCCGCCGAATGTGCCTAGGAATCCCGAGGTGTGATGTGCATCGCCGCTCTTGCCGGTTGCCAGCACGTTGACGCCGAAGCTGCCTTGTCCCCAGCCGACTGCACCTGCAAAAAGCGAGTTATTGCCGTCTCCGGTGATCACTAAATTGCCGGCAGCGAGCGGACTCACCGCCACATCGACGATCAAGTTATCGCCGTTGCCTATCCAAGTGAAGTTTCCCGCTATCCCTGTGGCGCCGTCTACCGCGATGCTGAATACGTTGTGGTCACCGTCACCAGCGGTTATCAGATTGAACGCGATCAGGTTCGGAATTGGAAACGCGGGAATCGGAGGCAATGCGGCGACCGCAACGGCGACGATCCACGACGACTCGCCCTCGGGAGTGTCACCGGTATTGATCCAGTTGACTGCGATGTTCGAAGCCACCGCCACATTGCCAATCCAATTGTGGCCATCGTCGAGTGAGGTGTAATTGAACGCGCCGAAGCTAGCAGCAGCGACCGATGCAACCGTGTGATTACCTTTTCCGGCGGCAATCCAATTCACGCCCACCAGCAGACCGCCGGCGACACCCACGTAGGTTCCGTCGCCATCTTGAGTACTGAGGTAGTTAAACCCGGCTACCAACCCGCCGATCGCCACCATGTACGCGGAGCGCTTCTCGAGCGACGAATCCTGCACACTGAGCCAGTTGGCCGATATCAGACCGCTTAGCGCAATCGCCCAATTGTCTCCACTGCCAGTCCGATACAAGCGGTTGATCGCCGCCCCGACGCCCCAGGCGGCCTGGAACGTAAGACCATTCGCGTGGGTATCGAGCAAGTTAACGCCCAAGAGACCACCGAGGGCGAACGCTGTTGTCGAACCGTTCCCTTCGCCGCGCTTGATGCGATTCAGACCAAGGCCACCGTAAGCAACATGAAGAAAATTCCCGTCACCATTCCCTGTCTGGACGTTGTTGTCACTGATAACTCCGCCGACACCGATCGTGACGACGTTTCCATCCCCGTTCCCACGCGTGAATTTGTTTCGACTGCGGACAAATGACCCCGCTCCGAGAAATACATTCGATGCGCGAGGCGAGTTGCCAAGGCTGACCACGTTCTCGGCCCATAAGCCACCGATGACCCAGCCCGTTACGTCGCCGCCTGAATCGGGGCGAGTGAAGTAGTTGGAAGCATAAGTAAAGGCCCAGGCACCCAACAGCGTGTCGTATTGCCCCTCGGGACCCTGCACATCGTTATGGCCCCAAGTCCCGTTCTTGTTGATGTCGCTGTTGGAAAACGCGCCCAGTGTGATTGACTGCGCCGGTGCAGCCATCGCGCGAGCGCCTGCGGCTGCCACCGCACCGTTACCGCCTCCGGCGAATGGTCCAAAACCGCCACCGAAGTTGGCAGGCCGCACCCGATTGACTGCATTGCCGTTAACAGCAACTGCATCGCCAAAGACGCTGACGCTATCGTCGATGATGAAATCGTTGCCTCCGAAGTGCTCGCCGAGGGAGATACCTTGGGCAACGCCACCCTGCGCATTGGTCGCCGTGATCTTGTTGAACGCTCCTGTACCGACTGCGCGTGAATCGATGTTTCCGCCACCGTCGCGATCAACCTCATTGTGTACGCGAACTTCCTTGGTGTTTGATACGCCACCACCGAACACCGTGATGTCGCCGATGAACCCTTCGTCGGTCTTGATCTTGTTGACAACGACATCTGTGGCGCGCGTACGAATGAACACATCGCCAAAGCCGGCCCCGCGCTGAAGGTCGTTGATCGCGCGGCCTTCCGGGCCGGCAGCGAGCGCGTCCATCCAGATATCGTCGTCGCCGTCACGGCGAATCAGCCAGTTGCCGGCGCGTTTGCTGCCTTCCGCCAGCAGATCTACGTCGCCGTTACCCGTTTGCCGATCGACGCGGTTGCGGGCCACCGCATCGGCCTTCGAATTGGTCAGTGCATCGCTGATGATGTTGCCGTCACCGCTATTGCGCGTGATCTTGTTGTCCGCGCGGTAAACGCCTTCCGCAATGACATCGATGTCACCGTCGCCGGTGCCGCGGTCGATGATGTTGTTGATCGCCTGCTCGCCACCGCCACCGCTACCGTTGATGTTGTTGAACTCTTTGCGATCCTTGTCGGTGAATGTTTCGGCGAAAACGTCGTAGTCGCCGCTGCCCGCCGTCACTTTGTTCTGCGCAATCACCGGCGCATCGGCATACACGTCGATCGTTCCGTCGGCGTTACCGCGCGTGATGTCGTTTCTGGCAGCGGCGTTGGCGTCCTTGTCCACATCGGTCGCAAAGGCGTCGGCCAACACGACGCCGCTACGCTCGCCCAGCGTTGCTTTGTTCTTTGCCTCTTGACGTGCGTTAGCCTCGAGCGTCGTTTCACCCTTGCCGACGCCTGTGGCGGTGACATCGTTGAGCGCTGCACCGCCGGTGAGGTCTCCTCCGTTGTTCTTGGCTCCGCTTGATTCTGCCAGCGCGTAAATGGCGCCCTCGCCGGCGCCGCGTGTTGCCCGATTAGTGGCTTTAGCCGCTCCATCGGCGAACAGTTCGATGGCGCCATCGCCCTTGCCCATCGTTGCTGAATTGGTCGCATCCGTCTGACCCGAGTCGGCATCAAGATAGATATCGCCGTCGCCATCGCCGCGCCGCGCCGTGTTCGTTGCATCGCCGTAAGCCGACGCAAAGGCGGTCAGCTCCATGTCGCCCTTGCCCGCGGTCAGCGAGTTCGACGCTTGCGTGCGACCTTTGCCGCTGCCCTCTGCGAGCGCCCAGATGCTGCCGTCGCCGTCGCCGCGTGTCGCCGTGTTGCTGGCCGTATTCCAGTTGTCCGGCAGCGCATCACCCGGCGCAATGCGCGCGGTCAAACGCCAATCGCCGTCGCCTTTGCCGCCGCTCGCATTGTTGGTTGCGCGGATCGATTTGTCGGAGTCATTCGCCGCGCCGGTAGCGTTGGCGATTGCGAAAATGTCGAAGTCGCCCCTGACGTAGGCGCTGTTCGCTGCCGACCACATGCCGGTCGCTGTCTGGTCGATCGAGCCCGATGCGTTGCCGCTGCCGCCGCCCCACCACCAGCCGCCGCCGCCGTTGGCGCTGGTCGTCGCGGTAGCGCCGTTCGCCAGTAAAGTGATCGCGCCGTCTCCGTCACCGGTCGATCCGGTGGCTCGTGCAGTCGACTTGTCGCCGAACGCGTTTGCGGTGGCCGTCACATCGCCGTCACCGCCGCCGCGCGATGCGTTGGCGGTGGCATTGCCGTCTTCCGTCGTAGCGTCGGCAATCGCGTGCGCGTCACCGCTGCCCTTGCCGCGGCTCGCCGAAGCGTTCGCGCCGAGACCGCCCGATGCGTTGGCGTATACATCGCCGCTACCGTCGCCGCGAGAGGCATTCGCGTTCGCGTTGCTCTTCTCGGCTGTGGACGTGGCTTGCGCACTAACGTCGCCGCTGCCATTTCCACGCCGCGCCCAGGCGGAAGCTCCACCTTCGCCATTAGCCGTTGCGTCGACCGTCCAGTCTCCATTGCCGCCGTAAGCGCTGGCACTTGCGCTGCCACGCTCGAACCCACTTTGATTCGCCGTCGCGGTCGCGGTGCCGCTGGTTTCTTCATCGTTCGGATTCCACCACCACCACCAGGACCCGCCTGATGCGGATGCGCTGGCATAGGTCGCCGAGGTGGCATCGGCTGTCGCATCACCGCTGCCGCCGACAGTCGCGTTAGCGTGCGCGCCCCAACCCCACCACCACCAGCCCCACCAGCCAAAGCCGCCATCATTCTCGTCCGGCACGGCGGAGCTCGTCGCACTTGCCGACGCATTGCCATCTCTACTCAGATGCACGCCGGCCCCGGCGTAGTGATCGGCAGTCGCAGTGGCGGATCCATCGCCGCCTTTCATCGTCAGCCCGGCGCTGGCCCAGTCCCAGAGCTCGCCGCTCGAGGAGGCGGATACTTTGCCGGAACCCACGTAATCCGGACCCCAGCCCGAAGCCCACGACCAGCCCCACTTATTGGCGCTGCCTTTGCTGGCAGAAGCGCTGGGATCGTCCTGCGGCGCGGTGCTCCAGCCGCCCGAGCCCCACTCGTTGGACCATGTATGGCTGGCCGCTATGGTTTCGCCGGGATACGTGTGGCTCCAGTGCGAGGCGGTGTCGCCATCCTTGTCGCGCGACCACGACTGATCGTTGCGGAAAGGCCCCTCGGGTTCGTCATCAGAAATGTCATCAGACCCGTCGTCATCGTCCGAGCCGTCGTCATCGTCGTCATCATCATCGGTCGAGTCATCATCGGTCGAGTCGTCGTCGGTCGAGTCATCGTCGGTCGA
>JACCYC010000373.1 GCA_013696665.1 Burkholderiaceae bacterium
GCCGAGGGCTTGCCGCAGGTGTTCGCGCGCCACGATCGCCTGGCCGAAGCGACGCGGCGCGCGGTGCGCGCGTGGGGCCTTGAAATTCTGTGCGTGAATCCGGCCGAATACAGCTCGGCACTGACAGCGATCATCGTGCCCGATGGCCACAACGCCGACGCGTTCCGCAAGATCGTGCTCGAACGATTCAACATGTCGCTTGGCCAGGGGCTCGGAAAGGTCGCTGGAAAGATCTTTCGCATCGGGCATCTGGGATATTTCAACGAACTGATGCTGTGCGGGACGCTCGCCGGCGTTGAAATGGGACTGAAGCTTGCTGGTATTCCGCATCGTGCCGGCGGCGTCGACGCCGCGATGGCGTATCTGGCGCAAACACCAGCAGCGCAGCTGGCGCAAGCTGCCTAGACTCGGCTTTGTATAAAGCAACCAAGGAGACACCAATGAACGTCGGACAAACCAAAATGGCGCGTCGCCATCTGCTACATGCTGCGTTGATAACCTCAGCGTTCGGGCTGCTCACAGGCTCTGCCAGCGCGCAGACCGAAATCAAGTTTGGGCATGTGGGTGAGCCGGGGTCGCTGTTCGCCGCGTCGGCTGACGAGTTCGCCAAGCGTGCCAATGCCAAGCTTGGCAGCAAGGCAAAGGTCGTCGTCTACGGTTCGAGCCAGCTGGGCGGCGACAAGGAGCTTCTTCAGAAGCTCAAGCTCGGCACCGTCGATATGGCTCTGCCTTCGACCGTGATGTCGTCTGAGTCGGATCTGTTCGGCGTATTCGAGATGCCGTATCTGGTCAAGGACCGCGCGCACATGGCGCGTATCGAGAAGGATGTCTTCTGGTCGAAGCTGGCTCCGGAGGCCGAGAAAAAGGGGGTGAAGGTGATCGCCGTCTGGGAAAACGGTTACCGCCACATTACGAACTCCAGACGGCCGATCAACACGCCGGACGACCTGAAAGGCATCAAGCTGCGCGTGCCCGAGGGCAAGTGGCGCGTGAAGATGTTTCAGACCTACGGCGCCAATCCGTCGCCGATGAAGTTCTCCGAGGTGTTTACCGCCCTTCAGACCGGCGTTATGGACGGCCAGGAAAATCCATTCACGCAGATCTACAGCGCCAAGTTCCAGGAAGTGCAGAAGTTCCTGTCGCTGACCGGGCACGTATACACGCCCGCCTACGTCACGGTCGGCTCCAAGAAGTGGGACAGCCTGCCGGCCGATGTGCGCAAGGTCCTGGAAGATACGGCCAAGGAGACGCAGGCTTTCGTCTACGAGAAGGCCGCCAAGGACGACGAAGATCTGCTTGGCAAGATCAAGGCCGCAGGGGTCGCGGTGAACACGCCTAACAAGGACGCGTTCGTAGCGGCCTCTAAACCGGTGTACGACGAGTTCGCAAAGGAAGTCGCCGGATCCAAGGAAGTGATCGACCGCGCGATCGCGCTCGGCAAATAGATCGTGCCGCTTTCGCCACTGCGCCGAGGGTTCGAGCGGACCCTCGAGTGGCTTGTCATTGCGCTGATGGTCGCGCTGGCCGTCATCGTGACGGCCGGCGTGGCTTTCCGCTACACGGGAAACGCCCTCGTCTGGTATGACGAAGTTGCTTCGATCCTTCTCGCCTGGGTGACCTATTACGGTGCGGCGCTCGCCGCACTGAAGCGCGCCAACATCGGCGTGCCCGAGATCGTGCGGATGTTTCCCCCCAACGCGCGCGTCGCCTTGGCCATATTCGCCGAGATCTGTGTGTTCGGGTTCTTCATCCTGCTCGCCTGGGTAGGCTATACGGTGCTGGAGATCCTCGCCTCCGACCGCCTGGTATCCCTGCCTGCCGTGTCGGTCGCGTGGGCCCAGTCCGTGATTCCGATCGGTTCGGTGCTGTTCATCATTGCCGAAGCGCTGGCACTGCCGCGCATCCTTCACGACGCGCGCCAGCCATGAACGCGTTCTTCGTCTTCGCTGCGGTCATAGCACTGGTCCTGATCAACGTGCCGATCGCAGTCGCGCTCGGCATCGCCGCGATCGGCGCGATCCTCGCCAGTCAGGGAGTCGGGTCACTGCCGAACCTCGCGGTGACGATGTACCAGGGCGCCACCAGCTTCCCGCTGATCGCGATCCCGCTGTTCATTCTCGCAGGCGCCATCATGAACACATCGGGCATCTCCCGGCGTCTGATGGACTTCGCGTCCGCGTTGCTCGGGTCGTTCCGCGGCGCCCTGGCGCACGTCAACGTGCTGACTTCGATGTTCTTCGCAGAAATCTCGGGCTCTGCAGTCGCTGATGTCGCGGCAACCGGTTCGATCATGATCCCGGCGATGAAGAAGCGCGGCTATCCGGCCGCCTTCAGTGCGGCGGTCACGTCGTCGAGTGCGTCGCTCGCGATCATCATTCCGCCGTCGATCCCGATGATCCTGTACGCCGTGATGGCGGGCACCTCAGTGGTCCAGTTGTTCGTGGCGGGCATCGTGCCGGGACTGATCGCCGGCTTCAGCATGATGGGGGTCTGCTACTACTACGCCGTCCGCTACAACTGGCCGGTCGAGGAAGTGTTCCAGCTGCGCAAGCTGGGACGCACTTTCGTTGAGGCGTTCTGGGCCCTGATGATGCCGGTAATCATCCTCGGCGGCATTTTCGGAGGCGTGGTCACCGCCACCGAAGGGGCCGCGCTGGCCGTGGTCGCGGCCGCGTTGATCGGCGGCGTCGTGTACCGCGAACTCGACTGGCGGCACCTGCGCGATGCCATCATCGAAGGCGGCGTGCAAACGGGAGCGGTGATGCTGCTGGTCGCGGCCTCCGCGCTGCTCGGCCTGTACCTGACCGAGGCTCAGCTGCCGCAGCAACTGGCGACGGAACTGATCGGCATCACCAACAACCCGTGGTTCGTGCTCGCGCTTCTCAACGTCTTCTTCCTGTTCGTCGGGATGTTCCTGCATTCGGCGGCGGCCATCATCCTCGTCGTCCCGATCGTGATGCCGCTGGTCAACTCCGTAGGCATCGACCCCGTGCACTTCGGTGTCGTCGTCACGCTAAATCTGGCAATCGGTCAGCAAACGCCGCCGGTAGCGAGCGTGCTGATGATCACCTGCTCGATCGCGAAGGAGAACGTGTGGACGGTGTCGAAGGCGAACATCCCGTTCATTCTTGTGCTGCTGGCTACGCTTCTGCTCGTAACCTACGTGCCGGCGACGACGCTGTCGCTAGTGGATTACTTCTACCGATAGGAATCGATGGCTGACGCGATTTTCGTCGAGCGCGACGGCTCGGTTGCGACCGTCGTACTCAATCGACCGGGCAAGCTGAATGCGCTGACCCGCGGGATGTGGGCGTCGCTCGGCGACATAGTCACGCAACTGTCGGAGGATGACACGTTGCGTTGTGTGATCCTGCGCGGGGCTGGCGAGAAATCGTTCTCGCCGGGCAACGATATTGCCGAGTTTGCACACGAGCGCTCCAACAAGAAGCAGGCGATCGAGTACGGCAAGGTGATGCATCGGACGGCGGATGCGTTGGCCAATTGTCGGCATCCGATGATTGCGCAGATCCACGGCATATGCGTCGGCGGCGGGCTCGAGATCGCGGCATTGTGCGACCTGCGCATCTGCGGGCAATCGAGCCGCTTCGGCGCGCCGATCAAGAACCTCGGGCTGGTGATGGCGTACGCCGAGATGGCGCCGCTGGTGCGATTGGTGGGGTCGGCGGTTGCGCTCGAGATATTGCTGGAGGGCCGAATTTTCGATGCCGCCGAAGCGAAAGAGAAAGGGCTGGTGACACGCGTGGTGCCGGATGACCAGGTCGCGGCCGAAGTACGTGCCGCTGCACAGCGAATCGCCGATGGCGCACCGCTGGTTGCGCGCTGGCACAAGAAGTTTGCGCGGCGGCTCGCTGAAGGCACGTCGCTCAGTGCCGCTGAGCTCGATGAATGTTTTGATTGCTTCGACACCGAGGACTTTCGGATCGGATACGCGGCGTTCCTCGCCAAGGAAAAACCGCAGTTCATCGCGAAGTAAGAGAGCGTCAATGAGCGGACCATTGAGGGGAATGCGCGTGCTGGAGCTCGCGCAGATAATGGCCGGGCCAACTGCCGGCATGATGCTGGCCGACATGGGCGCCGACGTTATTAAGGTCGAGAAGCTGCCCGGCGGCGACGACTCGCGCGGCTACAGTGAACCGCAAGTCAACGGCGTCTCCGCGCCGTTCATGATCTTGAATCGCAACAAGCGCGGCATTGCGCTGAACCTGAAGCACGCAGATGGGCGCGCGGTTCTGCTGAAGATGGTGCGCAACGCCGATGTGC
>JACCYC010000025.1 GCA_013696665.1 Burkholderiaceae bacterium
GTGCTGTCACTGGTCAAGCGCAGCCTGGGCGCCAAGGTCTGGGATTCGAATCTGGTGCTCACGCGCGGCGTGCTCGAGCGATTCGATGCCCTTACGTTTGCGGCACCCGTCTTTTGGCAAGTTACACGCTATTTTTGGGTCATTCGCGTTGATGTTTAACTTGCCGGCGCGGCACAAGCTGGTATCTTGCGTCATGAACCACTTTTCTTGCCGGTTTTACTTTTACGGCTTCTTTCTGCCACTGGCGGAACGAGTCGAACGGCGCGCTTAGAAAAACCCGACCGACACCAACCGCCAGGCCACCCTGGCGGTTTTTTTTTGCGAGAACGCTTCGATGGGAGCTGCCATGCGTTACATGACCGATGACCTGCGGATCAAGGAGATCAAGGAGCTCGCGCCGCCCTCGCACTTGCTTCGCGAGTACCCGTGCAACGAGAAGATCTCGCTGACCGTGTTCGAGGCGCGCCAGGGGATCCATCGCATCCTGCATGGAGAGGACGACCGGCTCGTTGTCGTCGTTGGCCCGTGCTCAATTCACGATCCAAAAGCTGCGCTCGAGTATGCGCGGCGGTTGCAGGCGGAACGAGTTCGTCTGGCACCGGAACTTGAAATCGTGATGCGCGTGTACTTCGAAAAGCCGCGCACCACCATAGGATGGAAAGGACTGATCAACGACCCTGACCTCGACGGTAGTTTTCGCATCAACCACGGGTTGCGAGTCGCGCGTGAGCTGCTGATGGGGATCAATGCCGCCGGCATGCCTGCCGGGTGTGAGTTTCTCGACATGATCACGCCGCAGTACATCGCAGACTTCGTCTCGTGGGGCGCGATCGGCGCGCGCACCACCGAGAGCCAGGTGCACCGCGAGCTCGCGTCAGGGCTTTCGTGCCCCGTCGGGTTCAAGAATGGCACTGACGGCAACATCAAGATCGCGACTGACGCGATCAAAGCGGCACAGCAGCCGCATCACTTCCTGTCGGTGACCAAGGGCGGGCATTCGGCAATCGTTTCGACCAAGGGCAACGACGACTGCCACATCATCCTGCGCGGCGGCAAGACTCCCAACTTCGATGCGACTAGTGTCGCGGCGGCCTGTGAAGAGCTGCGCACTTCGGGGCTCGCCGAAATGCTGATGATCGACGCGAGCCACGCCAACAGTCAGAAAGATCACGCCAACCAGATCCGCGTGTGCGAGAGCATCGGGGAGCAATTGGCAGGCGGCGAGGCCCGCATCATCGGCGTAATGATAGAGAGCCACTTGATCGCCGGCCGGCAGGAGCTGGTCGCGAGCAAGCCGCTCGCGTACGGGCAGTCGATTACCGACGCATGCATCGGGTGGGACGACAGCGTTGCGGTGCTCGACCGGCTGGCAGAGGCCGTTCGGGCGCGGCGCGGCGCCGGCATGCGGATCTGACAGGCGCTAGCCGATGCGGCCGTCATGTATCGCAACTTGGCAGTTGCTGACACTGTTATCAGGGTGCGCTTTTCACGCGCCAGCGACGTCACCCGAGGCGGCTTCCATTGATGCCGCACACGCGGTGGCGATGGCAGCTCTTGATGCGCACGAGTTACCCGGCCTCTCGCTAGTCGTTTTGCAAGGTGACAGCGCGCTTCTGATGCGCGGATACGGACACGCCGGACTCGCACGCGAGGAGGCAATTAGCGAGACGACGGTGTTTCAGCTCGGCTCGATCAGCAAACAGTTCCTGGCTGTCCTCGTGCTCGCCCTCGCTGAAGACGGCAAGCTGTCGGTGGACGATCCGGTAACGCGTCATCTCCCGCAGTTTGCGTTGCTATCACCGGACGTGCGTATCCGCCATCTGCTGAATCACACGTCGGGATTGCGCGAGCTATTCACGCTGCCCGAGGCCCAGAGCGCATTCGACGATCTGAGCCGCAGCCGGGATGAGCTCGAAGCGGCCGTGCGCCGCGCACCCGTTGATTTTGATGCGGGATCGCGGTGGTCGTACAGCAATACCAACTACACGATTCTCGCTCTGCTGGTCGAACGCGTCACGGGCCAGCCGTACGAACAGGCACTGAGCAATCGGTTCTTCAAGCCGCTCGGCCTTCACTCGCTTCGCCAGTGCACGCCACTGCCGCTCGATCGTACTGAAGCGCAGGGCCATGAAAAACTGAAAGGTGTCGTGGTCACGGCAGCGCCCGAGAACATGAACTGGATTCGCGGCGACGGCGGGCTGTGCGGGAGCGCACTCGACGTCGCACGCTGGACACGGCTACTCGCCGCCGGCAAGGTCGTGACGCCGCGTTCCTACCGCTTGATGACGGCGCCGACACTGCTGCTGCCTGGAAGCCGTCAGGCTGATTACGGTTTTGGACTTTCACTTGTCAATCCGGACGGACAACGCAAAGTAGCTCACAACGGCGCAATGCGCGGCTTCTCCGCGAGCGCGGCGTATTACCCAGATGCGGCACTGACGGTTGTTGTCCTTGCCAATCGCGGCGATGTACGTACGGAGTCGATCGAGCGCGCAGTAGCGCGCCATTTGCTTGGCGTAAAGCACCCACCGCTAGGCGAGCGTCTTCTCGCGGCCGACGAATACCGCCGCTTCCTGGGGACGTATGACATCGGCGTTTTTAAGGTGCGTGTTGTGGACAGAAAGGGCCAGCTCTGGCTCGAGATGCCCCGCCCAGGACCTACCACGCAGCTAAGTTACCTTGGCAACTGCAGATTCGCTGGCAAAGCCGATCCCGACGCCTACGAGCTGACTTTCAGCGGCGGACCCGAGGCTGCCCAGGAGGTGCGACTACTGATGGGCGCCATGCACTGGTACGGCGTGCGCGTTCAATAAGCACCGTTCGTCCGCTCGACTTGACAAGGCGGTGACTCTATATCAGAGTGATATTACTTTGATAAGCGACGAGGTGCGCGATGCAGAACGGACCAATCACTAAGGAATTGGAGCGAAGCAGCGCGAGCGGTTACGTGTGGACCGCAATCGGAGCGGTGTCAATGCTGGCCGGCGCGTTCTTCATCGTCAGACCGGTGGGGCTGATAACACTCTCACTCGGCATCGTTCTGATCGTCGCCGGGGCGTTGATACTGGTCGGGCTCTACATGCTGCAACCGAACGAAGCGGCGATCCTGCTGCTGTTTGGCGAGTACGTCGGCACCGATCGTTCGGAAGGCCTGCGCTGGGCCAACCCGTTTTACAAGAAACAGAAAATCAGTTTGCGCGCGCACAACCTGAATGGCGAGCGGTTGAAGGTCAACGACAAACGTGGCAATCCGATCGAGATAGCCGCGGCAATCGTCTGGCGGGTGCGTAACACCGCGCAAGCGGTATTCGACGTCGAGGATTACGACGAGTACGTGCGCGTTCAGGCCGAAACGTCGGTGCGGCACCTGGCCTCCAGCTACGCATACGACGAAGGCGAGCACGAAAATTCCGAGGAACCGACGCTGCGCGCAAGCCAGGCCAAGGTCACAGGTGCGCTGATACGCGAGCTGACCGACCGGCTCGAGCCTGCCGGAATTGTGGTCGAGGACGCCAAGCTGACCCACCTTGCATACGCTCCCGAGATTGCGCAGGTGATGTTGAGGCGACAACAGGCCGAAGCCATCATTGCAGCGCGCAGCAAAATCGTGCATGGCGCTGTCAGCATGGTCGA
>JACCYC010000033.1 GCA_013696665.1 Burkholderiaceae bacterium
GCGCTCGGCGGCGCGGAGCGGCCGCTGCACTACCTGGCAATCCCGCCAAGCATGTTTGGCACTGTGGTGCGCGGCCTGGCGGATTCGGGGTGCACAGCTGGCGCGCGGGTCATTGTCGAGAAGCCCTTCGGTCGAGACCTCGCGTCGGCGCAGGCACTGAATCGAACTCTGCACGAGGTATTTGCTGAAGACTCGGTATTTCGCATCGATCACTACCTCGGCAAAGAGGCGGTGCAGAACCTTCTGTACTTTCGTTTTGCAAACGCATTTCTGGAACCGATCTGGAACCGCAACTACATCGACAACGTGCAGATCACGATGGCCGAAAGCTTCGGCGTCCAGGGGCGTGGCAGCTTCTATGAAGAAGTCGGGTGGTGTGCGATGTCGTGCAGAACCATTTGCTGCAGGTGATCGCGCTGCTCGCGATGGACTCGCCGGTCGGCCGTGACCCGGAGTCAATGCGCGCGGAGAAGCTGCGCTTGTTTCGCGCGATGCGCCCGCTCGATCCGGCTGAGGTCGTGCGTGGACAATTTCGTGGTTATCGCGACGAGGTTGGCGTGGCACCTGAATCGCAGGTCGAAACGTTTGCTGCATTGAAATTGCGCATCGACACATGGCGCTGGGCAGGCGTTCCCTTCTATATCCGCGCCGGCAAACGACTGCCGATCACGGCCACCGAGGTTCGGGTCGATCTGAAAATCCCGCCGCTTGCGATCTTCGATCCAACTGACTCTGCGCAATCAAACTACTTCCGTTTTCGTCTCGGGCCCGAAGTAGTGATCTCGGCCGGCGCACGAGTCAAGCAGCCTGGCGATGAGATGCGCGGTGAGCCTGTCGAGCTGGTTGCGCGCCGCTCGCACGCAAGCAAGGACCTGCCGTACGAAAGACTGTTGGGAGATGCGATCCGTGGCGACCCGTCGCTCTTCACGCGCGACGACAGCGTTGAGGCCGCATGGCGGGTGATCGATCCGATCCTGCACAATTCGATGCCGGTTCAAGAGTACGAGCCCGGAACATGGGGCCCTGGCTCTGCCGACCACTTGGTCGCAAACGGCGAAGATTGGCACGATCCTGCGCCGGAAACGGATACGGAAACTACGCCAGAAGTGGAGCACGAATGAACCCAACGCAGCGCCTGCATGCTCTCGGCCAGAGCCTGTGGCTCGACAACATTTCGCGCCGCCTTCTCGACGACGGGACGCTGCGGCGCTACATCGACGAGTACTCGGTAACCGGGCTGACCTCGAATCCGACGATCTTCGACGAAGCCATTGGCGCCGGCGATACCTACGATGCGAGCATTCGCGAGAAGGCGATCGCCGGCCAAGCCGGTGAGGCGTTGTTCGTCGAGCTGGCGCTCGAAGATCTGAGACGCGCGGCAGACATTTTCAAGCCTATTTTTGATGCGACTGATCGCGTCGACGGATGGGTCTCGATGGAAGTGTCGCCACTGCTTGCGGGCGACACTGCGGGCAGCGTTTACTCGGCGGCTCAGATTTACCGGCAGGCGGGGCGCGCAAATTTGTTCGTCAAGATCCCCGGCACGCCCGCGGGCATTCCGGCAATCGAGGAATCCATCTTTGCAGGGGTGCCGGTTAACGTCACGCTTCTGTTTTCCCGCGAGCAGTATCTGGCCGCGGCCGAAGCCTACTTGCGCGGGATCGAGCGTCGCCTGGCTGCCGGGCTCGACGCGCGAGTGGGCTCGGTGGCATCAGTGTTTGTATCGCGGTGGGACAGAGCGGTCGGCGACAAGGTGCCGGCACCCCTGCAGAACAAACTCGGGATCGCCATCGCCGGACGCACTTACCGCGCTTATCGCGAGCTGCTGGCGTCACCGCGCTGGCGCAAACTTGAAGCGGCCGGTGCTCAACCGCAGCGGCTGCTCTGGGGCAGCACCGGCACGAAGGATCCGGCGCTGTCGCCGACGCTGTATGTCGAAGCGCTCGCGGCACCCGACACGATCAACACGATGCCCGAGAAAACGCTCCTCGCATTGGCCGAGCGAGGCCAGGCATCCAACGTTTTGGCGGACGACGGAGGTGACGCCGAACCGCTGCTGCAGCAGTTCGCGCAGGCGGGCGTGAACGTGGATCAGCTTGCTGTCCAGTTGCAGGACGAGGGCGCGCAAGCATTCGTCAAGTCGTGGACTTCATTGATGCAGCGTATTGCGGAGAAGAGCGAGATGCTCGCCGATTCCGCAGCCGGAAGCAGGTAAGCGCTTGGTCGGCAAAGCTGCACGTGTGTCGGGTGGGTCCCGGACTGTTGCGTCGCTGACCGAGCGACCGCAATGGAAGGCATTGCAAGCGCATCACCAGCAGATGCGCAAGCGTCACTTGCGCGACCTGTTCGCAGATGATCCTGGACGCGGAGACCGGTTCACGGCCGAAGCGGCCGGGCTGTATCTCGATTACTCAAAGAATCGGATTACCGACGAGACGCTCGCGCTTTTGCAGCAGCTCGCGCAGGCATGCGAGCTGAAGCAACACGTCGAGGCGATGTTTCGTGGCGATCGCATCAACGTCACCGAACGACGTGC
>JACCYC010000043.1 GCA_013696665.1 Burkholderiaceae bacterium
CGCGGATGCGCCTGCCTTCTGCGGTGCGAATCGGAATGTTCTGCAGATTCGGATCGCTTGACGACAGCCGCCCCGTGACCGCGATCGCCTGCCCATAGTTCGTATGCACGCGACCCTGAGCATCGGCGGTTGCGGGCAACTTGTCGCAGTACGTCGATTTGAGCTTCGAAAGGCCCCGATGCTCCAGCAGCATCTTGGGCAGCGGGAAGTCGAGCGCCAGCTTTTCGAGCACCTCTTCGTCGGTCGAGGGCGCGCCGCTCGCTGTTTTCTTCACAACCGGCAACGCGAGCTTATCGAACAAGATCTCGCCGATCTGTTTGGGACTTCCAAGATTAAAAGGCTGTCCCGCGATCTCGTGCGATTTTGCTTCGAGTTCGGCTATTCGTTTTCCCAGCTGCACGCTGTGGGCACCCAGCTTGTCGCGATCGATCAGAACGCCGGTGCGCTCCATCTCATACAGAACCAGCGCGGTTGGAAGCTCGATTTCCTCGTAAACGAAGCGTAGTTTTTCATCGCCTGCAACGCGCGGCCATAACGTTTCGTGCAACGCGAGTTTGACTTCCGCATCTTCCCCTGCGTATTCGGTGGCGCGATCAATGGCGACCTCATCGAAACACAGCTGATTGACGCCCTTGCCACACACTTCCACGTACGTCAGCGTCTTGCGTGCAAGATGACGCTCGGCCAGAGAATCCATGTCATGGTTGCGATGCACCTCGAGCATGTACGACTGCAGCTGCGTGTCGTGCGCAATTCCGGCGAGCCGAATACCGTGATTCGCAAACACGTGCATGTCTCGTTTGGTGTCGTGCCCGACCTTTCGTTGATGCGGACTCTCGAGCCACGGGCGCAGCTGCTCGAGCACGTCGTTCAGCGGCAGCTGCTTCGGCGCTCCCGCATATTGGTGCGAAAGCGGGATGTAGCAAGCGCGCAAAGGCTCTACCGAAAACGAGATGCCGACCAACTGCGCGCTCATCGGATCAAGCGACGTCGTCTCGGTATCGATCGCGGTCAGATTCGCCGACCCTATTTTGGCCAGCCATGCCTCGAGCTGCTCATAAGACAGAACAGTCTCGTATTGAGTGTCGGGCCGTGTGACGGCCAGCGGCCGCGTCACTTCTGCGTTGGTCGCCGTGGCGACCGCGGCTCCATCGAGCTCGCGCAGGTACGCTTTGAACTCGAAGCGCGTGTAAAGATCGCGCAGCACTTCGACATCCGGCGGTCGCATCGCGAGCTCTTCGATCGACTCGAGCTCGTTACCGAGATCGCAATCGCTGCGAATCGTGACGAGCTGCCGCGCCGTCGGCAGCCACTCGAGCGCCTTGCGCAGGTTATCGCCGACCGCGCCCTTGACCGCCGACGCGTGCTCGATCAGGCGGTCGAGCGAACCGTATTCGTGCAGCCATTTTGCTGCCGTTTTCGGTCCGACCTTGTCCACACCCGGTACGTTGTCTACGCTGTCGCCCACCAGCGTCAGGTAATCAACGATGCGCTCGGGTGGCACGCCGAATTTTCGATTGACGCCGGCAATGTCCAGCGTCTCGTTGCTCATCGTGTTCACCAGCGTCACCTGCGCGTCGACCAGCTGCGCCAGATCCTTGTCGCTGGTCGATACAACGGTACGGAATTGCTGCGCGCTCGCGCGTCGGGCGAGCGTGGCGATGACGTCATCCGCCTCGATGCCTTCAATCTGGACAATCGGCCAGCCAAGTGCGCGCACCGCGGCATGGATCGGCTCGATCTGGCGCCCAAGATCGTCCGGCATTGCGGTCCGATTCGCCTTGTATTCGGAGTACAGGTCGTCGCGGAACGTCTTACCCTTGGCGTCGAATACACAGGCAAGGTAGTCGGCCTGCACTTGCTGACGCAGCACGTGCAGCATCGAGATGAAGCCACGTAATGCGCCGGTGGGCTCGCCGCCCGAAGTGCGCAGGTCAGGCAGCGCATGGTATGCGCGGTATAAATAGCTTGACCCATCGACCAGCAGCAGTGTTTTCACGTGTTAATCATGTTGATGCATGTGATCAGGAGGACGCAGTGCTCGATCATCGTAAAAATATTCCGAGCCTTCGCGCAGTGACCATGCCGGAGCGCGCTACCGCCCAGAAGGCGCGCGAATCCTGGCACTTGTGGGGAATTATTTCAGAGTTCGTCGAAGCGACCGAACGGTTATCCGAAATCCGGCCGGCCGTGTCCATATTCGGAAGCGCGCGCTCCACCCCCGCAGCGCCGATGTACCAGCTTACCGTCGAGATTGCGCGAAAGTTATCTGACGCCGGTTTTGCGGTTATCAGTGGCGGGGGCCCGGGCATTATGGAAGCGGCCAACCGAGGCGCCTTTGAAGGTGCATCGCCGTCGGTCGGACTCAACATCGAATTGCCATTCGAGCAATGCGGCAACCCATATCAGGACATATCGCTGCGCTTCCGCCACTTCTTCGCGCGCAAGGTGGCGTTCGTCAAGTACGCAGCGGCCTACGTCGTGATGCCGGGCGGATTCGGTACCGTTGACGAGCTTTCCGAAGCGTTGACGCTGATGCAGACCGGCAAGGGCAGGACGATGCCGCTGGTACTGGTGGGTTCACGCTTCTGGAGCGGCCTGATCGACTGGATGCGCGAAACACTTGTCGGCGAAGGCATGATCGCGGCTTCCGACCTGGACATGATGACCATCGTTGATGACAGCGATGCGGTGGTCAATACAATTTTCGATTTTTATGAAGCGCGCGGGTTTTCACAGACCGCGAGCGAGCGCGAGCAGATGCTTTATCTATAGAATTT
>JACCYC010000090.1 GCA_013696665.1 Burkholderiaceae bacterium
GCCCTGTTCGATGCGTGCCTTCGCTGCGCGGCTGCCGAAGCGAACTGCGCCGACCTGCAACTGTTCGCCCAACCCGGTGACGGTCAACCCGGTGTCGGCCAGTCGCTTACGCGCGTCGACCGCCGGACTCTTGCCGTCGCCCGTGCGCGGGCCGAGCTGCACGGCGACCGTCTTGTTCAAGTCGTCGCCTTCCAGCGTTTGGCCCTTGATCACGAACACCAGCCGCTCCCCCGCGTCCAATTGGTGTGCAATCTCGTAGAAGCGTGAAGCGGGCACATCGGTGTACTCCGGCGCGACGCGATCGGCGAACCAGTCAGGCCTAAACAGGGTGAATGTCGCCATCAAAAGCAGCACGATTTCCCACCAGCGGCACTTGATGCGGAACCAGCCGAGCGTGGCGGCGGCGAAGACTAGCGACGCAGCCGTAGCCGTTGCCGCGATCAGGGCCGTCTCCCCCCAGCCGCGGACATCTATCAGCAGCAGTGCGGGGTTGAAGATCCAGATGAACGGCAACAACACGGTGCGCACCGCATATACCGAGCCCTGGATCCCGACCTTGATCGGATCTTCCTTGGCGATTGCCGCTGCGGCGAAACTCGCGAGTCCTACCGGTGGCGTGATGTCACCCATGATCCCGTAATAGAAAACGAACAGGTGCACGGCGATCAACGGGATCACCAAGCCCGATTGCGCGCCGAGCTCGACGATCACCGGCGCCATAAGGGTCGCGACCAGGATGTAGTTGGCGGTGGTCGGGACGCCGATGCCAAGCACCAGGCACACGAACGCGGTGAACAGCAGCATCACCATCACATTGCCGCCCGAGACAAATTCGACGAAGTCGGTCATGCGCAGTCCGAGGCCGGTCAGCGTGATCGCGCCGACGATCAGGCCGGCGCAGCCGGTGGCGATGGCAATGCCGATCATGTTGCGCGCGCCGTCGCTGCAGCCGCCTGCGACTTCGCCCAGTCCGCGCACGAACTCGGTGCCGAAGCTTTTCCTGCCGCGGAACAGTTCGATCAGCGGGCGCTGCGTCGCCATCAATATGACCTGTGCAACGATCGCATAGAACGCCGACAGCCCCGGTGACAGCTCCTCGACCATCAAACACCAGAGCAGAACACCGATCGGGATCAGAAAGTGCATCCCGGCTTTTACCGTCGGCCACGCGGGCGGCAGCACCGGATTGTTGATATCGATATCGACCGGCAGATCGGGCTCGCGCGCAGCGACCCAGGCGCTACCGACGTAGAGCGCAATCAGCAACGCGCCGAGGACCCACGGCGCGGCCGCACCGAGCAGCGCCTGCGTGCCGATCGCGACGTAGTAGATCGCCCCGACCACCGCGATCGTTCCCGCGACGCCGAGCGCCCATGACAGCAATGCCGCGCTGGCAGTTCGATCACGCACTTTCGCCATCGGCTCCATGCCGAGCCGCATCGCTTCCAGGTGCACGATGTAGAACAGCGCGATATAACTGATCACCGCCGGAATGAACGCGTGCCGGATGATCTCCGAATACGGAAGGCCGACGTATTCGACCATCAGGAACGCCGCCGCGCCCATCACTGGCGGCATGATCTGCCCGTTGACCGATGACGACGTTTCGATCGCCGCCGCCTTGATGCCGCCGTAGCCGGCCTTCTTCATCAGCGGAATCGTGAAAATGCCGCCGGAGACGACGTTGCTGACCGATGAGCCCGAAATCAATCCGTTCAGTGCCGACGACACGACCGCGACCTTAGCCGGGCCGCCGCGCATGTGGCCGAGCACTGCAAAGCTCACCTGCATCATGTAATTGCCGCCGCCCGCACGGTCGAGCAGCGTGCCGAACAGCACGAACACGAAGATGAAAGCCACCGACACCCCAAGCGCGATGCCGTATACGCCTTCGGTGACAAGCCACATATGCGAAATCGTGCGCGGGATCGACGCACCTTTGTGCGCGATCACATCGGGCAGATACGCGCCCGCCAGCACGTAGCCGAGTGAAACCACGGCGAGCACCGCCATCGGCAAACCGACCGCGCGCCGCGTCGCTTCGAGCAACAGCAGGATGCCGGCGACGCCGACTACAACGTCAAATTGAATGGGCGCACCCGGCCGTGTCGCCAGTTCGTTGTAGAACAGGAATAGGTAACCCCCCGCGAACGCAGCGGCGAACGCGAATATCCAGTCGAGCACCGGGACGAAGTCGCGCGGCGCGCGTTTGCTCGCGGGGAATGCGAGAAACGCAAGGAACAGGCCGGTCGCCAGATGGATCGAGCGCGCTTCTGTGTCGTTGAAGACGCCAAAGCGCAGCACGAACGGCAGGGGTGAGGCGTACCAGAGTTGAAATAGCACCCACGCGAGCCCGACACCCAGCATCACTTTGCCGTGCAGCCCGATCGTGGAGCGGCCACCCAGGTCGGCGTCGACAACCAGCTGCTTGACAGCATCGGCTTCGCCCAGCTGCATTTCCGCAGTCGGTGAGACGCTGTCTTTCAGCTTCTGGTTTTCCATCGCTCCCTTAAGCGAAAAAACGGGCGGTCTGGCCGCCCGTCTGTGTCAGGTATCGGATGGACCTGTCTATTTCATCCAGCCTTTTTCCTTGTAATAGCGTACCGCGCCATCATGCAGCGGGGCGGACAGGCCATTTTTGATCATGTCTTCCGGCTTCAGGTTGGCTAGAGCGGGGTGGAGCTTCTTGAATTCGTCGAGGTTTTCGAACACGGCCTTGGTAACCGTGTACACCACATCGGCCGGCACTTTGGCAGACGACACCACGGTGGCCTGCACGCCGAACGTGGTCGTCGCGTTCGGATTATTCGGGTACATGCCGCCCGGGATCGTCGCGACCGCGTAGTACGGTTTTTCCTTGACCAGCTTGTCCACAGCCGCGCCGGTCAATGACACCAGCTTGGCGCCACAAATCGTGGTCGGATCCTGAATGTTGGCCGAGGGGTGGCCGACGCCGTAGAAAAACCCGTCGATCTTGCCGTCGCATAATGCTGATCCATGCTCGTCCGGACGCAGCTCCGAGGCGAGTGAAAAATCGGCCATTTTCCAGCCCATTGCACCGACCAGCTCTTCCATCGAAGAGCGCGTGCCGGACCCCGGGTTGCCGACGTTAAAGCGCTTGCCCTTGAAGTCTTCGAATTTGGAAATGTTCGACTCCTTGCGTGCAAGCACGGTGAACGGCTCTGGATGGAGCGCAAACACAGCGCGCAAGTCGGTCACTGCACCGTCTTTCTGGAATCCGCCCTGGCCTTTGGAAGCCAAAAACTGAACGTCGGATTGGGCGACGCCAAACTCGAGCTCTCCCGACTTCAACAGATTCACGTTAGCCACCGAACCGCCGGTCGATTCGACCGAGCATCGCAGACCGGTCTTGGCGCGATCGCGATTGACGATGCGGCAGATCGCGCCGCCCGCGGGGTAGTACACGCCGGTCACGCCACCGGTACCGATCGTTATGAAACGCTGCTGCTGCTGTGCAGTGGCAACGCCGGGTACTGACGCAATGCCGGCAAATGCAGCGGCGCAGATCAAATTTCTTAACTTCATTGGCTCTCTCCTTTATTCCCGCAGATGACTTGCCACGTTACGCGCCGCAAGTGCGCGACGCAAGACCGAAATGCCCGACGGCAACAGCGCCGATGGCAAGACAAACCCTACCCATGCTTACCTATCATCTCGCACCTCGCCTCAGTGTCCTATAGATTTGATCGCAACGTCGATTGCCTGCAGCAAGCGGGCGATCAGCAAATCGAGCTCTTCGTTGGTGACAATGAAGGGCGGTGCGAGCAGAACATGATCGCCCGTCGAACCATCGATCGTGCCGCCCATCGGATAGCACAGCAGCCCAGCATCAAGCGCAGCCCGCTTGACCCGTGCGTGCAGCTTGAGCCCCGGATCGAACGATCGCTTGCTTGCGCGATCCTCGACGAGTTCGATTGCTTGAAAGAGTCCGCGCCCGCGTACATCGCCGACGTGTGGATGTTCACGAAATGCCTCGGCAAGCCGGACCCCGAGCAGCGCGCCCTGCTTCGCGCAGCGCGCCACCAAATCGTCACGCGCGAGTACGCGCTGCACGGCGAGCGCCGCAGCACACGCAACTGGATGGCCGATATACGTGTGGCCATGCTGAAAAAATCCGGAGCCGCCTGAGATCGCATCGATCACACGTGCTCCGACAAGAACCGCACCGATCGGCTGATAGCCACCGCCCAGGCCTTTGGCAATCGCCATCAAGTCCGGCGCGATTCCTTCCGCTTCACACGCGTGCAACGTGCCGGTGCGTCCCATGCCGCACATCACTTCGTCAAGAATCAGCAACATTCCGTGTTGATCGCAGATCTGACGGACACGCTTGAAATAACCGGGCGGCGCCGTTAGCGCACCGCTGGTTGCACCGCCGACTGTTTCGGCCACGAAAGCAATCACATTTTCGCCGCCGATGCGTTCAATGACCTCTTCGAGCTCGAGAGCAAGTCGTTCGCCGTACCGTTCGGGAGATTCGCCGTCGCGTTGATCGCGATACGCATATGTCGCCGCCACGTGATCGACCTCGATCAGCAGGGGCGCGAACTGGCGGCGCCGCCATTGATTGCCGCCAACGGCGAGCGCTCCGAGTGTGTTGCCGTGATAGCTGTTACGGCGCGCGATAAAACGTGCGCGTTGCGGCTCGCCTTTCTCAACGAAATACTGACGCGCCAATTTCAGCGCAGCTTCCATCGCTTCCGATCCGCCCGAGACGAGATATACGTTCGAAATGCCATCCGGTGCAGAGCCGATCAGGGTTTGGGCGAGTTGCTCGGCGACCTCGGTGGAAAAAAAGCTGGTGTGTGCATACGCGATGCGGTCAATTTGCGCATGCATTGCCGCCAGCACGTCGGGGTGCCCATGTCCCAGGCACGACACAGCAGCGCCGCCGGAGCCATCCAGATACCGCCGTCCCGCGCTATCGGTGATCCAACATCCTTCGCCCGCCACTGCGATTGGATACGTGGCGCGCAACTGACGGTGTACTAGACGCGAATCAAGCTGCATGTTCAGGCGGAGTAGGCGTACGGCTTGATGTCGATTGTAGGTGTGCGCCCCGCGATGACATCACACAGAAGCCGTGCGCTTCCGGCGGCCAGCGTCCAGCCCAATGCACCATGGCCAACGTTCAGATACAGATGCTCGACGGGTGTGCGGCCAAGAATCGGGCGGCCGCTCGGAGTCGCCGGGCGCTGGCCCGCCCAAGGCCGGACGTCACCGTCGATCACCGAATAGCCCAACACTTCGCGCATCGCATTAAGCAGTGCGCTGGTGCGCGCTGGCGGAATCGCATCATCGAGTGAGCCGATCTCGACAAACCCGGCGATACGCACGCGATCGCCCAACGGCGCAAATACAACCTTGCGCTTGGCGTCGGTGATAGAGACCGTCAAGGGCACGACATCGCCCACCGGCTGCACCGTAATCGAATAGCCTTTCAGCGGATAAATCGGCAATGCCAATCCAGCTGTGGCGGCCAGCGGACATGCACCGACTCCAGCCGCCAGCAGATAGGCGTCGGCGCGAATCGGCTCCTGCGTGGTAAGCAAGGCACGCACACTGGCTCCTTCGCAATCAAAACCCGTCGCGGTCCGATTCAGCTGCAGGTCACCGCCGCGTTGCACGATTCGTTGCGCCAGTTGAGCGCAGAATTCGCCACAGTCCGCTGCGACGTCAGTTGGAGTCCATACACCTCCGGCGATTCGTTGTTGGTAAGCATGCAGCGCCGGTTCGCGCTCGATGCATTGGGCGCGTGTCACCACGGTCTGCCGGCTGCCCAGCCCAGTCTGATACAGCACTTGCGCTCGCGCCGCTGCAAGCGAAGCCGCGTCCGGATAAATGACAAGCTTGCCGCTTCGCGTGAAATGGCAATTGATGCCTTCGCCTTCTATCAAGGGCTCGATGAACTCGCGCGACAGCTCGGCAAGCCGCAACAGTCCTTCCGTGGTCGCACGCGCATCCCGAGTATTCGCATGGCGCAGAAATTGAAGCGCCCAACGCCATTGCACCGGATCGAATCGAAAATGCAATTTCAGTGGCGAGTCGCGCGTCAGAAATAGACTCGGCAGCCGCGGAGGAAGCGAAGCGTCCGCCAACGGAGCCACGAAGGCGTAAGAAAGCTGCGCCCCATTGGCGGCGCTTGCACCTTGCCCCGCCGCAGCCTCACGATCGACCACCGTTACCGTATGGCCTTCGCTCTGCAGAAAATAGGCCGAGGTCAGCCCGACCACGCCGGCACCGATGACACAGATGTGCATCGGCCAAGTTTAGAGAACGTGCCGGAGAAAAGCCTGCTCGTAATCGGAGGCCAAAAAAAAGAGCGCGAAATTTCGCGCTCTGCTGCTGTTGTTGATCTGCTATCTAACGGGTGGGGAGCGTTGTTGTTACCGTGCGGTTGACTGTGCCGTCCGGGTTGACGCTTCGATCCACCGTGGAGGTTCCGCCGCGCGGCCCGACAACTGTCTTGTCGACTGCGCCGTCAGCACCACGCGAGCGGTCGACTGTCGTCACACCCCCTCGGCGACCGACCCGCGTTGCGTCGATTGCACCATCGGCGCCGCGCGAGCGGTCAACGGTGAAGACCTTCCCGCGAGGCCCGGTGACTGTTTTGTCGATTGCACCATCGGCACCGCGTGAACGGTCTACCGTCGTAACGCCGCCACGCGGGCCGGTAATCGTTGCGTCGGTAGTGCCACTGCCATCCTTGTACCGATCAATCGTCGTTACCCCACCTTTGCGATTCGTCCGCGTGGCATCGATTGCTCCATCTGCGCCGCGACTGCGTTGCACACTGGTAGTGCCCGCGGCGCTGGCTTTAGTGCGCGTGTCGCGCGGCTGCGCGTCGGCGTTTATGGCCGTGATCGCAAGCGCACCCGCGACCGCTACGGTGATCAAGCGAAAATCCGTGATCTGCCTAAGAACATTGTTCATCTCTCACTCCGGTTCGGTTAGTTTTCGGGGCGTCGCCTTGGATGCCCTGACTGTTAATGGCAGCGTAGGCGATGGTGCCGACTGCTGTCTCTTTCCGAACTGCGAGGAATGTTGCTGGATGTAAGCGCGGGGCTAACGTGCGATAAGCGGCCGGAAACGTCGCGCCAAAAGCGTGGCGGCGAGAACAACCGTCAGGATTGCAAACCATATCAGCGACCAGTCGGCAATGGTCAGCCCGAGCAGCGTCCAGCTGGTCTCCGAGCAGTCACCGCCGCCGCGGAACACCTTCGGAAAAACCTCGGTCAATGGAAAATTTTCCAGCATCGTCTGCAGACCCGGGCCGCATGAAAGCCCCTGTGGGTTCATTTCCAGCCACACGTGTCGCCCTGCGATGCCGGCCCCTGCAATGGCACACGCAAGTGCGAGGAATCCAAAGAATTGACCACTTACTCGCGGCTCCCGCCACGCGGCCACGGTTGCGAACAATGCGACCGCGAGATAGGCGATCCGCTGAAATATGCACAGAGGGCATGGCACGAGACCGACCGTATGCTGCAGCACCAGCGCTACACCGACCAAGCCCACCGAAATCAGGGCGACGACGACATACCGCATGCGTGGACCGATTGCGGCGAAAGAATTCATAGTCGATCCATCTGACTGCACCGTCGTACGCTTACCTCACTTCGAAAGTCAGCGCGGTCGAATCGCTTTCCCAAGCAATGGACGTCTTCGTCGAGCTGCGCAGTTCTGTTCCACGCAGCAGCCAATGGCCGCTGCGCGTCAGCTTGAAGACCGCACGCCCGGCTGCATCAGTCTGTTTTACTGCGCGACCGGTATTGCCTTCATGCACGATACCCAATGGGAAATCGGCAATCGGCGACCCATTCTTTAGCACGCGCACCGGAAAGTCATCGCCAGCTCGCAGTGCGGTTGGATCCTTTTCAGGTACAACCTCGAGCGCCAGTCCCACCGGTTGGCTCCATGAGCGGTCGTCTTTCGGTCGCCCGACTCGAACGAAAGTCTTTACATGGCGTGTGTGAACTTCACGCCATGGACGGCGGCCCTTTGAAGACTCCCATGCTTGCCTGACCGAAACAGGCGCACTGATTTCGTCGAGGTGGGATTTGACCTGCTTCGCGCGCAGCTCCAGCGATCTTGGCGCTAGCGAAAGCCACAGCGTGGCGATGCCGGGCTCGGACAGTGGAGCTCTATATTCAAGAGACTTCTTGTCTACAGACGGCTCGGCAAGGTCGAACGTCTTACCGTTGAGGCGCGCACGCGCCACGCCGACGCGATCCTGCTTGACCAGGTCGTCGCGCAACGAAAATTTTGTCCCGATCGCAAGGTCGATCTGCGCAATCGTTCCGGGCAGCACGGCGGTTCGCCGCGGCTGCAGCCAGGCATCGCCTGCAACGGCGGCCGGCGCAATCGACAACAGGATCGACCACGCAAGCGCATGCCCCGCCTTGAAGGCGTCAGTACAGTTCGCTTTGTAATCGATTGAGCGTCGCATGCGTGAATGAACGGTGTGCGTTTGGGCGGCGGATTGTAGGGGTGCAGGCACGACCCCCGCTTAGCAACAACTTTTGTCTGACTTCAAATCCATGAACGATCAGCCGGTTATAGACCCCCACTCACAACTGCGCGAGTTCCTGGCGCAGTCGGACTTCATGAGAAACGGCGGCGTGTTGACCGACCTGGATGGAACGGCGCTGCACGAGGAAAACGGCCGCGTTGCCGTTTCGCTGCCGATGAAAACCGGCTTGAAGCGCATGCACGATCTGGGCCGGGCTGTTGTAATCAACTCGCTGCGGTTTCCGTTATCGGTTATTCGGACGTTCGGCAAGGCCTGGTATCAGATTGCGGGCGTGCCAGTGCCGGTGGTCGCGATGCGAGGCAGTTTGTGCGGCAACATGGTGCTGCGGCCGACTGGCGAGATTGGGTTCCAAGAAATCGAAGCGGTCTGCCTGGAGCCCTCTGACATTCAGCAGATTCTGACGAGCGCTTCAACGCTGGTCGACGCCGGTGCTACTGAGTTACTGATTTTCTTCTACCCGCGCGACTGGACGCGCGGCGAGATCATCTGGACCCCCGATCCCGGCCGTGTGCAAAACGTCGGCGCGAAGTATCGCAGCGCTTCGCAGGTAATCAGCGGCGATGTGCGAGTTCTGGAAAAAGCGCTGAAAGCCGAGGAAATCTGCATGGTTTTTCGATTGCTCGACCTGCCGCAGGACCGGGCAATGGCCTATCAGCACACGCAACGCAGCAGCTTCTTTACACGTCCCGGTGTCGACAAACTATACGGCGCGCGCAGGATGGCTCAGCACCTCGGAATTGACCTGCTGCACTCGATTGGCGCAGGGGATACCCCGATGGATGATTTCCTGGCCGGTGTCGGATTTGCCGTAATTGTCGGCAACATGCAACTTGAGTACAAAGGGCTGTTGCACACGGTCCGCATCCGCGACTCGCTGGCGCTGGGCAACCTGCTGTACGCGATTGGCGAGCTCGGGTCGAAGGTCGGGGCGCAGGAATAGATGACGGCGAGCAAGCTTTCCGCGCGCGCGGCACGCGGCTATGTTGAACATCTGGTCAAGACCGTAGTGCGTCGTGAACCGAAGACGATTCGGCGCCGAGGCGGCGGGCTCACCAACTTTGTTTATCAGGTCGATGTCGGCGACGAAAGTCTGATCCTTAGATTTCATCCGGACCCGCATAAGCTTCCGCTGTTCAAACGGGAGCGACGCGCGATAACGCTGGCACGCGACATCGAATTGCCGGTCCCGGAGGTGTTGCACATTGGAGCAGACCCGCATCCGTTCATGCTGATGCGCAACGTGCGCGGAACAGTTGGAACGCACGTCCTCGATCGACTCGGCACACTGCGCCAGATGGGTGAAATCACTTCTCGTATTCACCGAATCCGGATGCGCAGTTATGGGCACGCGGCGCTTGATGAGGCTCGCTTGCGAGCCTCACGCCACCCCTCGTGGCGAGCGCATCTGGAGAACGACGTGCAGGCGAGCGAGCGCATCACGCAGCTCGAACGACTCGGAATGTTATTGCCGGATAACGCAAAGAAAATGCGACGCACGGTGTCGCACATGTGCACGTGGCGCCGTAATCCAGTGTTACACCACGGCGACATGCGACTGAAGAACGTAATCGTCAACCCCGCCGCAAAGATTGTCGCCATTATCGATTGGGAAAACTGCACCTCAAGCGTTCCGGCGCTATGGGATCTTTCGATCGCGCTGCACGATCTGTCAATCGATGAAAAGCAGGCGTTCCTCCAAGGCTATGGCTACAGTCCGCGCGAGCTGACCAGGTCGATTCCGTACCTGCGGCTTTTCAATGCATTGAACTACGCGCCGTTTATCTTCGCAGCGGCCCAACGCGGCGAAAAAGCGGCGTTGGGTTGGCATCGCGCGCGGATGGCGGGAGACTTCAACCTTTATCCATAGGTCATTGTGTTATTCTTCGCCATCCAGATAGATGGTCTGTGGATGGCGAATTATGGCGCGCGAGCTGGCGAAGGTTTCGGAGTCAGAAAAGATCACGATCAATGTCGGTTATGTTGATCTGGGCCACATCGATCTGCTGGTGCGCGAAGGTTTTTATTCGAACCGCACCGACCTGATTCGGACTGCATTGCGCAACCAGATTGCTTCGCACGCCGAAACATTGCGGCAGACGGTGAGCCGACGCAGCCTGGTGCTTGGTATCCACCACTACTCGAGGGCGGACCTCGAAGCGGCGCGCGAGCGCGGCGAGCAACTTCAAATTCAGGTGCTGGGACTCGCAAGCATCGCCGATGACGTGTCACCAGCGCTCGCACTGAAGACGATCGAATCGATCGTGGTACTGGGCGTGCTGCATGCAAGCGCGGGAGTCAAGCGCGCGCTTGCTTCTCGCATCAAGTAAGTGGGGAACAATTGAAAGCAAATCGACATTTCTTCAACGCCATTCGCCAGGCGACAAAACTCGTACGTTCGCGCGGGCCAATGGCGGCGACTCGCTTTATCCAGCAACTGCTGCGCGAGCCGCGACAGAGAGCGAAGGCTCCCGCGCCATTTACGCAGCCGAATCGGACCCGCACTGACGAAGCGGAGACCTTGCCTGAAGCATCAGGCGAATTCCTGAGCAAGCGCTTTACGAGCGCCGTGGGCGCACGCGATTTCAAACTCTACGTTCCGTCACGTTACGACGGCAAGCCTCTACCGCTCGTCATCATGTTGCATGGCTGCACCCAGGATCCGGATGACTTCGCGCTCGGCACCCGCGCCAATCGGTGGGCTGAAACTACGCCATGCCTGATTGCCTATCCAAAGCAGGTGCAACGCGCCAACGCGCATCGTTGCTGGAACTGGTTCAACCCTTCCGATCAATACGCCGGGGCCGGCGAGCCTGCCATCATCGCCGGCATCGCGAAGAAGATCGCTGCGGAGTATGCGGTCGATCAGCAGCGCGTGTACGTCGCCGGTCTTTCAGCAGGGGGCGCGATGGCAGCGGTCATGGGTGAGGCGTATCCGCACCTGTTCGCGGCTATCGGCGTGCACTCAGGTCTTCCGGCGAGGTCTGCGCAGAATGTTTCGGCGGCGCTATCAGTGATGAAGACCGGGCGCTCGCTGCCAGCGTCGACGCTGTTTCAAAACGCTCCTAAACCGCCCGCATCCGGTCGAGTGGTTCCACTGATCGTGATTCACGGCGATGCTGATCGAACGGTCAATCCGGTCAATGCAAGACAGATCGTCGAAGACGCGCTTGAGGCGCAGCGCCTGATCAATGGCGAACGATTGTTGGAACCGCAAGCACAAACGATTGAAGCAACCGCGAACCAGCACGCACACCGCGTAACCAACTATTTTGATGCAACGGGTGCCAGCCAGATTCAGCGGTGGGAAATACGCGACGCGGGGCACACGTGGGTGGGCGGCAATGCCGCGGGCACCTACACCGACGCGCGCGGCCCCGACGCAATGCGCGCGATGCTGGACTTCTTCGCCCATCATGTCGCGTCGAAAGAAAACCCCCCTGTTGGCGTCATGGACTCTGCGGTTCCGTCGTGACTTTCGCGCCCGAGCCGTCGGAGCCAACCGCCGATATGTGACCGGTTTCTTCGAGTACGGCTGACTTAACCGCCTCAGGCGAGTCGTACCCGAGTTTGCGCAAACCCGCCAACAGTTCTTCGCGGCTCATGCTTTCGCGCTTGAGTGCCGCGTCGATAACGCGTCCGTCGGCTACCAGCACGCGCGGCTTGCCCCGCACAAGGTGCCGTATCCACGTCGAATGCGCGCAGAGGGCAGCCAGACCGCGATGGGCCGCAAAAACAGTGATCACGAATACGATCGCATTGGGCCAACCCGCCTGCAAGGCCGTGCTCTGGATGACGACGCCAAGCGTTATCAGCACAATCAAGTCGAACGTCGTGGTCTGTCCGGCAAGCCGCTTACCAGCCAGTCGCATGATCACGATCAACGCGGCGTAATAAGCGAGCGCCTTGACGGCCTGCAAAAGCAATTCTTCAGGCATCAGCTAGACCGGATCACGATTGCGGTCTGCGGCGCGCCGCATCTTTGTCGTCCACTGAAGGGTGTTCGACGCGCTTTACGCCGGTGGCACGTTGATCGAAATCTTCCCGCGTCAGCGATCGATTGATACCGAACGCAGCCCGCGCGCCTTCGGCCGCAGCCACGATTGCAAGCTGCACATCCTTGATGATATTGCCGGCGACAAACACACCTGAAACACTCGTCGCCTCATATTTCCCGCAGCGCACGCCTCCGCTTCTATTGAACTGACAGCCCAATTTCCGCGCGAGCTGCGAATGCGGCACGACCGGCGTGTCGAAGAACAAGGCGTTGCGCGCGAGCCTGCGACCACTTTTAAAGACGATGGCCTGCAGCTGGCCGTCACCTCCATCGAGTTCCGCGATTCGGTCTTCGATCAGCTCTACGCCGTTTCGCGCCAGGCTTTCTCTGTCATTTTCCGCAAGCCCGGAACGACCGTCACTACAGAGTGCGATGTCCGACGTCCATGCGGTCATCGCGCGCGCCATTTCCAGTCCTCGCCTTCCCTTGCCATATACGGCAATCGGCGCGCCGCGCAATTCCCAGCCATCGCAATAAGGACACTGGTGAACGCTGGTTCCCCAAAACTCGTCAATGCGCGGCAGATTGGGCAACTGATCCTTTACGCCGGTCGCAATCAAAAGCTTCCTCGCGAGTTCAGAACGATGGTCATCGAGCTTTACCCGGAACGTATTTTCAGGCGTTCGCACGACGTCGGTAACTTCGCCCTCCCAAAAGTGCACGTTGCCGTATTGGGCTAATTCCTGCCGCGCGAATCCTTTGAACTCAGCGGGCGGAACCCCGTCGCGCGTCAGGTAACCGTGCATATGGTGCGCTGCCCAGTTTCGCGGCGCGCCCGCATCGCACACAAGAACTTTCCGACAACAGCGGCCCAGCACAAGTGCTGCGGACAACCCGGCCGGCCCACCGCCAATGATGATGGTGTCCCATTGTTCAAGCGCCATGCAATGACTCCGTCGTGAACTTCATCCCCCTCAAATAAATTGGGCACGGTCTTTGCAACACCGTTTCTGCTTTATTCAAACACACTGACTGAGGAAAGGGGTTCAGCATGAATTTCATTATTTGGATCGTCGTTGGCGGATTGATTGGCTGGGTCGCAAGCATGATTATGAAAACCGACGCACAGCAAGGCATCTTCCTGAACATCGTGGTAGGCATTGTGGGCGCACTGTTAGGTGGCTGGTTAATCAGCCCGCTTGTGGGTGTCCCGACAATCAATCAAGACGCTTTCAGTATCGGCGCGCTGGTTGTTTCGTTAATTGGTGCCGTCATCCTGTTGGCGATCGTTAACCTGTTTCGCCGCGGCAAGGTACGTTAATAACCTATTCCTATTACAAGGGAGATCAATATGACTCGCGACACAATCGACAAAACTCCTGATGCCAACCGTGATCCATTGAGTGGCGCGCCGGGTTCGCACCCGGTCGGCACTGGACTGGGCGCAGCTGCCGGCGGCATTGCCGCAGGCGCCGCGGCAGGCACGTTAGCAGCAGGGCCTGTAGGCACCGTGGTCGGTGCGGCCATCGGCGCAGTAGCCGGCGGCTTTGCGGGTAAGGCAGTTGCCGAAAGCATCGATCCAACCGTGGTCGATTCCCACTGGCGTGGCCGCTATGACCGCGAGCCTTATTTCGAGAGCGGTATGACGTATGACGACTACGCGCCGGGCTATCGCCTCGGGGCCGATGCTCGTCGGCGTAATGAAGGGTCTTCCTTCGAATCCGTTGAGCATTCGCTTGCAAGCGATTATGAAACGGTGAAGGGGAAGTCTCGTCTTGGTTGGGAAAAAGCCAAGCGCGCAACACGCGCTGGCTGGGACACAGAGTATTGAGCGTTAAGAGCCTCGAAGCAGCCCCGCTACGGCGGGGTTTCTCATTTGTAATTCATACGGAGTCGACATGGTCACCAAGAAGTCATCAAAATCATCGGCCAAATCGGCCGGAAAGAAGTCCGCTTCAAAGAAGTCGGCTTCGAGCAGGGCGCCTGCGAGCAAAGCATCCAAGAATGAAGCGATCGCGCAGCTCACCGCGGATCACGCGCGCGTCAAGAAAATGTTTAAGCAGTACGAGAAGCTAGCCAAGGCCGAGGCCGGCGATAGCGAGAAGCAGGAACTGGCGACGATGATCTGCGCCGAATTGACGGCACACGCCACAGCCGAAGAAGAAATTTTTTATCCCGCCGCTCGCTCTGCGTTGCCCGAACCGGATCTCGTTGACGAAGCTGACGTCGAGCATGCCAGCGCGAAAGACTTGATCGCGCAGATCGAGTCGTCATCGCCGTCGGATGATCTTTACGACGCAAAGGTCAAAGTGCTCGGCGAATACATCAACCATCACGTCGAGGAAGAAGAAGGTGAGATGTTTCCAAAGGTTCGCCGGGCGAAGCTCGATACTGTGGCACTCGGCGAAAAAATTGCCGCGCGCAAAGCGGAAATCATGCAAGGCAAGTCCCGGTAATCGTTTGACCGGCACGGGGCCTGCTACGCGGGCCCTCTCACTTCCCCTAATTCCAGGCAACAATGGCAACGAAACGTTCGGGCGCAAAGGCGCCTCCGGCTACGGCTCGGCAGGTCAAAATTCCCGCAGCAGGCGGGTCTGATAAGCAAACGGCCAGCGGACCTTCCGCACGTACACCCGCCCGTGCTGGCAAGGGCGTCATTTCGCGCGCGGCGTCCGCGACGCTCGGCGGCATCGATAGCAGCAGTCCCGACGTTCGAGCAGAAGCGGCCGCTGGCCGGCTGGCCGACAAAATGCAGGGCACCGATCAACTGGCGCGGTCCTTTCCGTTTAATACCGCCAAGCCTGCAGAATTTGGTCGTCGGGGTGCACTCAACCCCCCGCAGGGTCAGAACGAACCGCCACCGTCGGACGACGTGGCTGCCAGTACGATCACCGAAACCAACATCAGCGACAAGACCGGCAACGCGGCCAGTGCCGGCCTCAATCCAAACAATGCGCCACTCGAAAGAGTGCGCGTCGATTCTGCAGGCCGAGCGCTGACGACTAATCATGGCGTCCCGATTGCAGACAACCAGAACTCGCTGAAAGCAGGTTTGCGCGGGCCAACGCTGCTCGAAGACTTTGTCTTACGCGAAAAGATCACGCACTTCGATCACGAGCGCATTCCAGAGCGCATCGTGCATGCACGCGGTTCGGCCGCGCATGGCTACTTTGAAAGCTATGAGGCGTTGACCGACCTGACCATGGCTGCGCCGTTTGCCGAAGCGGGCAAACGCACGCCGGTATTCGTGCGCTTTTCGACCGTCGTCGGCGAACGCGGCTCGTTTGACCTCGCGCGCGATGTGCGTGGCTTTGCCGTCAAGTTTTATACCGATCAGGGCAACTGGGACCTGGTGGGTAACAACATTCCGGTGTTCTTCATTCAGGATGCGATGAAGTTCCCGGACTTAGTGCACGCGGTGAAGCCTGAACCCCATCATGCGATGCCACAGGCAGCGAGCGCACACGACACCTTCTGGGACTTCGCCAGCTTGATGCCCGAGATCACGCACATGTTGATGTGGGTGATGTCGGACCGGGCGATACCGCGCAGCTACCGAATGATGCAAGGCTTCGGCGTACATACGTTCCGAATGGTCAATGCGGAACGAGAGTCGGTTTTTGTCAAGTTTCACTGGATCCCGCTGTTGGGCACGCACTCGGTCGTGTGGGACGAGGCGGTCAAGATCAACGGTGCTGACCCCGACTTTCATCGCCGGGATTTGTGGGAAGCGATCGAGGGCGGTGCTTATCCCGAATACGAGCTCGCTTTGCAAGTCTTTACCGAACAGCAGGCAGAAGAGTTCAGTTTCGATGTGCTGGACTCGACCAAGATCGTTCCCGAAGAGCTGGTGCCGCTGCGTCCGGTCGGCAGATTGGTGCTGAACCGCAACCCCGATAACTTTTTTGCCGAAACCGAGCAGGTGGCGTTTGCGACCCATCACATCATTCCCGGCATCGACTTCAGTAATGACCCCTTGCTGCAGGGACGCAACCATTCCTACCTCGACACGCAGCTAAGCCGGCTCGGTGGACCCAACTTTCACGAACTTCCGATCAATGCTTCTGTAGTCGAGGTTCACAACAATCAGCGCGATGGCATCCACCGTCAGGCCATTCCGCGCGGACGCGTTGCCTATGAGCCGAATTCGCTTGGGGGCGGATGTCCGTTCCAGGCCGGCGCAATGGGATTCCGCTCTTTTCCCGAGCCGATACGTGATGACAAGCTCCGCGGCAAACCTGAGAAGTTTGCCGACCATTACACACAGGCCACTTTATTCTTTAACAGCCAGACGGCAGTCGAGCAGAATCACATCGTCGAGGCGTTTCGGTTCGAGTTGACTAAAGTTCAGACGCCTGCCATCCGCGCACGGATGGTTGCGGGACTTTTAAACGTCGACGGCAAGCTCGCTTCGAAAGTTGCACAAGGGCTCGGCATCGATTTGCCTGACCCATTGCCACGCGTTCTGGCCAAACCGGCCCAACCGGAAGTCACAAGTTCCGGCGCGCTATCGCTGTTTGCGCGGCCCGGCGATGGCTCGATCCGCACACGCCGTATCGCGTTGCTGGTGGCCGACGGCGTCGATGCCGCTTCGCTGCAAGCGATATACGACACGCTGACTGCAGAGGGCGCTGTGGCCAATTACGTCGGGCATCGGCTCGGTGCGGTGCAGTCGGACTCCGGTCCGATTGAAGTGGAAGTTACGATGGAAACTGCGCCGGCCGTGTTGTTCGATGCGTTGGTGCTACCGGGTGGCAAGAACGCGATCGAGATTCTGGGCAGAAGCGGGCAGGCGATGGAATTCATAAAGCTCCAATACCGCCATTGCAAGCCGATCCTCGCACTCAACGGCGCCAGCGCATTGCTGGAGGGTGCCGGCATCTCGCCACGGTTACCTGATGGCAGCGACGATCCCGGTCTGCTCGTGGTTGATGAAGAAGACAGCGCCGCAGTAGCCGACGCGTTTGTGCAGGCCATTGCGCGCCATCGGCACTTCGAACGGCAAATGGATCCGCCGACCGTTTAGAAACTTAATTGCACCGCACGGCGCAGGAGAATCAAATGAAAGATCAGGTCAAAGAACTGCTCTACCAGATGCTGGAGACCGAGTTGGGCGGCGTGCAGGTTTACACGACTGCACTTGAATGCGTCGTCAACGACGAGCTAAGAGAAGAATGGACCAAGTATCTTGAACAAACGCGCCGCCACGTCGACGTGATGCGTGAACTGTTGGCCAAGCTGGGATTGGATGCCGAGCTGCAAACGCCGGGACGCCAGGTCGTGCATCACATCGGCGAGTCACTGGTGCAGGCGATGCAACTAGCGCAGAACAGTGGTGGCCCGCCCGAAGCTGCAGAGCTAGTCGCATGCGAGTGTGTGGTGTTTGCCGAAACCAAGGACCACATGAATTGGGAGCTGCTGTCGAAGTACTCCAGAAAATCGGGCGATCGTGACGCACCCGTGTGATGGCCGCGTGCGAGGAAGTCGAAGATCAGGAAGACGAGCACATTTACCACAGCAAAGGGTGGTGCCGCGAGCTTTGGATTCAGTCGCTGGGGATGCCGTCCGTTCTTCCGCCGCCGGAAGAAGAACGACAGGTGAAGACTGCTCTGGGTGCGGCGCACGCAGAAAACGCGCGCGAGGAAATGTTGTAGCTAGCGCGGGTTTGCAGCCGCGGCGTTAGTGCCCTGGACCTGGGCGTCAGGCGGCTTCGTCGCGTTGATCGTTGCGGCCGGCGGAAGCTTTTCAATCGCGGCCTTCAAGGTTGTGACAACCTCGGTCGCACCGGCGGCGACCAATCGGGCGCGCCCTTTTTCAAGATCGCCATGCGCATTCCACAGTGCAACCACTATCTTCAGCTCTGGAAATGTCGCTCGCAAACGCTTGCAAAAAAATGAGGCATGCAGTACAGCAGCAGGCGGCAGGGCTGAGATGTACACCGCTTGCGCATCGAGTTCCGCCACTCTTCCGAGCGCTTCACTCTTGAGCAACCCGGTGGTCGCCAAATTGGCGCCGACGTTCCGCGCGTTCAGGCATCGCAACAACATAGCACCCACAATTTCATCGGCCTCATCGCGTGCAGGCACGATGCACACCGTAACTGGTGGCGTCGACACCTCGGACCTTGACTCTGGCTGCAACTCCTCGCCCGACTCCGAGGTCTTGGCGGCAGCCTCGCTGCGTTCGGACAGGTCTTCCACCAGTGTCCGCATGCTGTCGAACACGAATTTCGAACGGTCGTCGGAAAGTGCGTCGTCGTGCCGGTCGCGCTCCGCCAGGTTTAGAACCGGTATCAGCACGTCTTCGTAAAGTGCTTCAAGACCGTGCTCATCGACATACGCTTCAGCAAGTTCCGCGGTTTCATCCTGATCGCGCGCGAGCAGCCGCTGATACATGCGGTCCTGAACGGACAGGACCGGCTCATCGCCAAGCATGATGTTGAGAAAAGCGAGCTGAGGCACGTAGCGTCCCATCACCACCAGGCACACCGTCAACGGGACCGCGAGCAGCAAGCCGACGGCACCCCACAGCCAAGTCCAAAAGATCGCGGACACGATGATTGCAATCGCCGACATGCCGGTGCTGGCACCGTACGCCCACGGCTCGACGATATTGTTGCTGACAAGCTCGAGCACCACGAAAATGCCGATGGTCCATATGACCAGCGACCAGTCATCCGAAATCGCAAACGCCACCGCGATTGGCATCACGGCTGCGATCCACGCGCCGATGTAGGGTATGAACCGCAGCAGCGTTGCGAGCAAACCCCACAACGCGGCGTTTGGCACGCCCAGTGCGTAGAGCCCAATGCCCACCGGCAGACCGTAGGTGACGTTGACGATCAGCTGCATGCGCAGATAACGGCTCACGCGGCCTGCAGCTTCTTCCAAAACCTGGGTGGTGGTGTTCAGTTGACGATGACCGACCAGGCGGATCACACGATCGCGCAAATCTTCTCGCCGCAACAACATGATGAACGTGAAGAGGATCACGGCACCCGTAGTAGCAAGCGGCACGACGAGCGGGGTCACCATCGACTTCAAGAAGTCGAATGGAGTCTGCGGTGCCGCATCGACAATCACATGCGCCGGACGTTCGGTCGCCGCCGCGCGTCCCGAAGGCTGGCGCCTTGCATCGGCTTCTGCCTCGGCCGCCTGCTGCTTCGCCATTTCGGTCCCGATCTCGTCGATCGTCCGACGCGCCCGTCTTAGGCTGCCATCAGGATCCGACGACTGCAAGATTGCGACCTTGCTTTGAATATTGCTTTTGTATTCGGGCAGACGCGCTGCCAGATTCAGCATCTGAACCGCCGATATCCACACTACGCCAGCGATGACCCAGCACGACAAAGCGACCATCACGGTGGTAGCGGCGACGCGCGGCAGTCCGGCCTTTTCGAGATGACGTACCGCTGGAGCCAGCAGAAAACTCAATAGCACTGATAACGCCACCGGGATCAGCACATCGCGGCCGAAATAGAGAATGCCGGTAATCACGACGAACATTGCAATCGCGGTCAGCTGCGATCCGCGCGACCGGGGCGGCGCCTTTATCGGAGAGTCAATTGACGGGAGCAAAGCAGATCTCCGAGCAACGAAGCGCGAGAATCATAGCGCTGGATGGTGCTGCATATTGATGCAATAACGATACCCGCCTGAAGAACACTATCAGCGCAATTGATGCGCATGTACGCGCCACGCGTCGCGATCGGTACTTGATGCGGCATTTGCAATCGTGATCGACACGACCACGTGCCGCGCCATTTACAGTCAACCGCAGTGCTGGATCTCGATCTGATGCGGCTCGGCGTACCACCCGCCGACTTTGAACGCTACTCCTGGGAAGTATTCGCCGAGCAGCGGCCGTTGATCGCGCTCAATGAAGACACTGCAGCCTGGCAGTTCTTCGACGAGAGCCGCAGCAAATTTTTTCAAACTTTGATGCTGCGCCCGGAAATTTTCACCTTGCGTCGATGCGCGCTGCTTATCAGCGCGCGTGCCACATCAATCTGGGCCAAACGATCGCGGCCGCGGCTCAGGACCGGCCGCCTCCGGCGCAATACAGCCGCATTTCGCCCGAGTAATTCAATATGCCGGGCTTCGGGCTCCGCGTACGGTTCAGTACAGCGTATGGACGTGCCTTGCGAAAAAAATAAAGTCGGAGCCAATTGTGCGCGTGGGCCTTTGCCTTGCTGTTCATGGCGTGGGCGCAAAGCGCCGATCGAGCCGGTTGTGCTTGACCTCATTCACTGGAGAAACAAATGAGTCTTAAAAGATTCGCCTGCAAACGCCGGCTGGCCCGCTTTGCATCCGCCGCTCTGGCCGTCGCGATAAGCGGCACTGCGTTTGCGTCGAGCCACCGCGAAGCGCCGTTTATCAGCAGCCAGCCCACAGTGGACGGCACCGACCTGTATCTGTTCCGCAGCTACGAGCCGGGTCGGCAGGGCTTCGTCACCGTCATTGCCGATTACATTCCGTTCCAGGATCCGCAGGGCGGTCCCACCTTTTACCCCTTGAACCAGAACGCGTTGTACGAAATACATTTCGACAACAACGGTGACGGCAGAGAAGACCTCACGTTCCAGTTCCGCTTTACCAATACATCGAAGGGCGCCTCGCTGATGGTGGGCGGTCAGAACGTGCGCATTCCGTTGGTTAATTCGGGACCGGTAGCCGGTGTCAATCCGGCCACGCTGAACCGGCGCGAAACGTATGCGGTTGAAGTCGTTCGCGGCGATCGCCGCGGCGGGACGCGCAGCGGGCGCATCACGAATGCTGCGGGCGGCGCCAACCAGTTCGACAAGCCGCTCGATTACGTCGGTGAAAAAACCCTGGGTGCTCCCACCGCGTACGACGCGTATGCCGCCGCCCACACCTACGACATCGCCATCCCCGGCTGCGCCAACGGACGCATGTTTGTCGGCCAGCGCAAGGAGGCATTCTTCATCGCCGTCGGCGACATCTTTGACTTGTTCAACTACGATCCGCTCGGTTCGCAGACCGGAAAGAACAACGATCTCGAACAGAAAAACATCA
>JACCYC010000097.1 GCA_013696665.1 Burkholderiaceae bacterium
GCGTGATAAAAATCCATCTGAACTTTTAGATTGGGTTCGCCAACTTCTTCGACGATCGCATGGGCGTCGGCTTGCGTGTTCAGGAAGTAGCCCGGAATGTCGCGCGGATTGATCGGCTCGATCAACAAGGTGCGTTCGCTTTTGGAAAGCTCGCGCGCGGCGAAGCGCAAGTTGTCGATGTAGACCCGGCGATGAACCGCTCGATCACCGCCTGCCGGAACGATCCCACACATCGCGTGCAGCGTTGGCGTGCGAGTGGCCTCTGCATATTCCAGCGCACGCGCCACGGAGCCACGAAACTCCTGCTCGCGACCCGGTAAAGATGCAAGCCCCCGCTCGCCCGTCGCGAAATCGCCGGGCCAAAGATTGAGCCCGCGGTTCTGCAGTCCACTGTCTTCGAGCCACTTGGCAATGTCGCGCGGCGCGTGGTCGTAAGGAAACAATAGCTCCACGGCCTTGAAACCGTTGCGCGCCGCCGCGGCGAAACGCTGCTCGAACGGTAGCTCGGTGAACAGCATGCCGAGATTGGCGGCAAATCTTGGCATCGCGTTAATGTTTCGGTGCGAACACAGACTGCAACTCGGCAATCTGCGCCTCGGTCAACGGGCGCACGGGAGCATTCCGCAACAACAAGAACAATTTCGCGGTCTCCTCGAGTTCTTCGGTGGCATACACCGCAGCTTCGAGTGTGGCTGCCGATACGATCGGCCCGTGATTGGCAAGTAACACCGCAGAGTGAGTCCGTGCAACTGCACGGATTGCGTCAGCTAACGCGACATCGCCAGGGCGGTGATACGGCACCAGCGGCAGCCGCCCGACCTTCATAACGAAGTAGGCGGTCAACGGCGGCATGCAATTATCAGCGTCGAGACCGGCCATGCACGACACGGCCGCCGAATACGTTGCATGCAGGTGAACAATTGCATTGGCGTGCGCGCGCTCCTCGTAAATCGCCCGGTGCAGGAATGCCTCTTTCGAAGGAGCGTCTCCGCTTAACAGCTTGCCTTCCCAGTTCAGTTTGGAAAGTCGCGCTGGGTCAAGTTGACCCAGACACGAATCTGTTGGCGTCAAAAGCCACCCATCTTCAAGACGCACACTGATGTTTCCACTGCTGCCAGCTGCCAGACCTCGATCGAACAGCGAGCGACCCTGCTGAACGATGTGTTCTCGCAGCCTTTGCTCGTTCGCAGGGATGGTCATCACAGCGGAGTCAACTGGCTCCATGCTTTCAGAAAAAAATCCGGAGTGCCGAAATTACCGGATTTCAACGCCAGCGCCAGCGGCGCGCGCTTTGGCTCTTCCAGCATCGCCGTCGTCCACGGTACGCCGGGGTCAATCTGACGACCGATCGTCAGTCGCTTCACATCCAGCGCCCGCATCACCGCGCCCGATGTTTCGCCCCCCGCGACGATCAACTGGCCAACGCCCATTGCAATGAGCTTCTTGGCAATGGCTGCCAGCGCCTGCTCAACCAGTGCCGCGGATTGATCAGCACCCAGGGCGGCCTGTATCGACTGAACCTCGTCCGGCGGCGCCGTCGCGTAGACCAGAATCGGCTCGGCGCCCACTCGCGCTTCAGCCCATTGTGCGGCTTCGGCAACCACATCGTGACCGTTTGCCAGTGCGAGGGCATCGACGCGAAACGACGGGTGATGTTCACGCATGGCGTCGACCTGGCTCCGTGTTGCTGCGGAACAGCTGCCAGCGATAACCGCCCTGTGCCCATGCGCAGCCACTGCCTGGTCCGCTACTCGGAAAGGAGTCAACAAGCCGCGCTTCCTGAAATTTTGTGGAAGTCCCTGCGCGAGGCCGGAACCGCCGGTCACGAATGTTAAGTCTGCTGCAGCAGCCCCAATCTGCTCAAGGTCGGCATCGGAAATCGCATCGACGATTGCGAACCCACAACCTTCGCGGCGCAGTTGCGCACACCGCTCCGCAATCGCAGAGCTGCCACTGCCAACCGCGGCATGTTCGACCAGTCCGACCTTGCGTTTGGTTTGCTGCTGCAGAACGCGCACCAAATTGGCATCCATCATTGGCGTCAAAGGATGGTGTTGCATTCCGCTTTCGTTCAGCAATACACCGTTGACAAATAGATAGCCCTGATAAATCGTGCGGCGTGTCGCGGGAAATGCGGAACACGCGATCGTGAATTGCGTTCCGAGCGCGTCCATCAACGCGTCGGCAACGGGACCGATGTTGCCGCGCGCGGTCGAGTCGAAGGTCGAGCAGTATTTGAAGTAGTACTGCACGCATCCGGCCGCCTGCAGCCACTTCAGCGCCGCGAGCGATTCCGCCACCGCTTCATCCACGGGGACTGTTCGAGATTTCAACGCAACGACTACTGCATCAGCATCGGCCGGCCATGCGCCTTCTGGCACCCCGATCATCTGCACGGTCCGCATGCCGTTATTGACGAGGATGCCGGAAAGATCAGTGCCGCCTGTCAAATCATCGGCAATGCAACCAAGAAGCGCGGGCATATCTGTTTACTTCGCGGATTTGCCGTTTAACCGCACGCGGCGTTTACGCACACTACGCCGGATCGATGCGGTGAAAGAACTGCGCTTTCTTGCTAACGATCCACGGCGCTGTCAGAGTGATGAATTTCTTGTAGTGCGAGGTGGCGCAATGCGCGTCGAAGCCCGCTCTGTCGTCGTAAATCTCGTAAAGAAAAATGTGATTCGCGTCATCCGGCGAAACGGTGACGTCGAATTGCCGGCACGCCGGCTCGCTGCCCCGGGAAGCTCCTGCGTTGCTCAACATGGCTTCGCGAAATGCCGCAGTGAACTCGGGCTTCACAACGATATGGACGGTTACTGCGTACACAGTCCTCTCCTTTTGTTGCTGCTACTCGCCCTGCAGGTTCGCGTCTTTAATGATCTTCGCGAACTTGGCTACCTCGCTCTGCATCAACTGCCCGAATTGCTCTGATGTTCCACCCA
>JACCYC010000099.1 GCA_013696665.1 Burkholderiaceae bacterium
AGTGATGAAAACGGCATGATCGATTTGCGAATAGCATCATCAACGGCGCCGTCTGCGTGCATTTCGCCATCGACCTCGAAATCGGGCGCCAACTGACGAATCAACCCCAGTGCCTGGCGCATCTTCACCGCGGAAGGTGCGTCGCTCGAACCGAAGTTCGAGTGCGAAACCAGAGCTGCGCGTGGAGAAATGCCAAGACGCTTCAATTGCTCGGCCGCGAGCACGGTGATCTCAGCGACCTGTTCAGCGGTCGGATCCAGATTGACCATCGTGTCCACCAGCGCAAGCTGGCGTCCGGGCACCATCAGAATGTTCATCGCCGCGTAAACGTTGGCACCTACGCGGCGGCCGATCACCTGATCGATATACGTCAGGTGCGGGCCGTGCGTGCCGAACGTGCCGCAGATCATGCCGTCGGCCTCGTTCTTGTACATCATCATCGCACCGATCAAAGTCAGCCGGCGGCGCATCTCGATCTTCGCGTATTGCTGAGTAACGCCCCTGCGCGCGGTCAGTTTGTGATACGTCTCCCAGTAGTCGCGATACCGCTCGTCGAACTCCGGATTGACCAGCTCGAAATCAACGCCCGGCCGCATACGCAAGCCGAAACGCTCGAGACGCTTGTCGATCACAGCGGGTCGGCCAATCAGCGTCGGCCTCGCGAGTTTCTCGTCGATTACAACCTGCACAGCGCGCAACACGCGTTCTTCTTCTCCCTCGGCGAAGACGACGCGCGATTTGCCACCCGCCGCAAAAGCGTTCTTCGCAATGGCGAAGATCGGCTTCATGAACGTGCCCGAGTGGTAAACGAACTGCTGCAGCTGATCGCGATAAGCCTGAATGTCCTCGATCGGCCGCGTCGCGACTCCACTGGCCATTGCCGCTTGCGCAACCGCGGGGGCAATGCGCGTGATTAGGCGCGGATCGAACGGTTTGGGAATTAGATATTCGGGCCCAAAGCCGACATCAGCCACCCCGTACGCAGACGCGACGATGTCGCTCTGCTCTTCGCGCGCCAGCCCCGCAAGGGCACGCACAGCGGCAGTCTCCATCGCCGTTGTGATCGTGGTGGCCCCCACGTCGAGCGCGCCGCGAAAGATAAAAGGAAAACACAGAACGTTGTTGACCTGGTTCACATAGTCGGAGCGCCCGGTGGCCATCACGGCATCGCTGCGCACCGCTTTGACCTGCTCCGGCATGATCTCCGGCGTCGGGTTGGCGAGCGCAAGGATCAGCGGACGCGCGGCCATTTTCTTCACCATCTCGGGCTTGAGCACGCCACCTGCGGACAAACCAAGGAAGATATCGGCCCCTTCAATGACCTCGCCCAGCGTGCGAGCCGAAGTGGGTTGCGCAAAGCGGGCCTTGTCGTCGTCCATCAGAACGGTGCGCTCCTTGTAGACCACACCCTCGATGTCCGTGACCCAGATGTTTTCGCGCGGCAGCCCGAGTTCGACCAGCAGTTGCAGGCACGCCAGCGCCGCAGCGCCCGCGCCGCTCGTGACGAGCTTGACCTTTCGCATGTCCTTGCCGACCACGCTCAAGCCGTTCAGCACTGCAGCGCCGACGATGATTGCGGTGCCATGCTGATCGTCGTGGAAGACCGGAATCTTCATCCGCTCGCGCAATTTGCGCTCGATGTAGAAACACTCCGGCGCCTTGATGTCCTCGAGGTTGATTCCGCCAAAGGTCGGCTCGAGTGCAGCAATGATCTCAATCAGCTTGTCGGGGTCGAACTCATTGAGCTCGATGTCGAACACATCGATGCCCGCAAACTTTTTAAACAGGACCGCCTTGCCTTCCATTACCGGCTTGGCGGCAAGCGGACCGATCGCGCCGAGACCCAGCACCGCAGTTCCGTTAGTCACAACCCCCACTAAGTTGCCGCGCGCGGTGTAACGAAAGGCAGTCGAGGGATCTGCTGCAATGGCATCGCAAGCGGCTGCGACGCCCGGCGTATACGCAAGCGCCAAGTCACGTTGATTCACCAATTGTTTGGTGGGCGTGACCGAAATTTTTCCAGGGGTGGGCTTCTCGTGGTACTCGAGGGCAGCGCGCCTCAGATCACGCTGCTGATCACTCTGCTCGGTCGGCATGTAGGAGAGAACGTGACACGTAAGGGGGGGAATCGTTACGCGATTATCCCCGCACCCCGCATTGCCGGTGGCGGACGCGCTAAGCGCCGGCTTCAGACGCTCTATTAAGGCAACGGAATCGGCGAGGTGCTGCTAGATCGATTGTTCCGGTCGCGACACGTGCGTGTCGCTGTTCGAATTTGGCGCGGGCTCGAGCAAGTCAATAGCGCCAGCACCTACCGGCAACGCCTCAGCGGTTGCACTTGAAGCTGGAACTGAAGCTGGCGCCGCAGCACGATTGGCCGCCGCAATGGCCGCGTCAATCTTCCCCGAGGCGGCCTGCTGAAGGCGGGCGCGCTCGCCGAGGACACGTGCCCCGTATCCGCCGTCGTCCGGCATGTTGCCGGCGCCAACGTAAAGCTGAAGCCCGCGCTCAACTGATCCCCCACGGACAATCAGATCCTGCAGGATCGACGACCCAACCTTCATGTTGGTAATCGGATCGAGTGCAGCGGTTTCCCCGCCATGCGGTGCAAACCGCTCCGCGTGCACAGTCGCCATGACCTGCATCAGGCCTTTGGCACCGACGTGACTTTGTGCAAATGGATTAAGGCTTGATTCAACGGCAACCACCGACAGAATCAGCAACGGATCGAGACTCCTTTCCTTGCCAATTTGAAAGGCACTGGCTACCAGCATTCGAACTGCCTCGTCGGCGACGCGATACCGACGCACCAGATACTGAACGATGCGCCTTTGTTGCGGATCATTCGAATTCGCCAGCAAAGACCGATGCTCGGCGTCCGGGTCAGAGGCGGGTGTGAAGCCCTCTGCCTCCGAGCTTGCTGCATCGGTCCCCGATAGCCGCGCCGTCAAAACGGCCCGCGCATCATCGCTGCTGATCAATACCCCGCCGCCCAGCAACGCCAGGCACCCCGCAAACGTCACCACGAGTCTGGCCGTCGAAAGCGCGCCCGCGGCGATGTCATTAATAAGAGTCTGCGCAGCCAACAGTGATGGCTGAATCGCACGCAGCGCATAATTCGCAGCATTTCCCACTCGCACCTCCTAGTTCAAAATGGCGCCACCCCGAGGTCGCCATTTACATGTCAGGCGATCCTTGCTTCTAAAATTCGAGGACCGTGACGCTTGGTACTCCACAGCCCACCCGCGAAACCTGCAGGACCTGACCTCCTCTACAGAGCAACGTCCAGACCTACCAGAAGACCTGCGTGGCGACCGGGCGGTACACGTGTCAGCCAAACAGCTAGCCGATTCTAGGGAACAATAGGAATGGGTCAACCCGCCAAGGGCCTGGAATCAGCTCAAAGCTTCCCGATGCGAGTAATGGCGCCGCTCTGGGCATCTTCACGCGTGGAAGCCGGCTTTCAGATCAATGACTTACGTAAAGTTGATCGTCGTATGTTAGCGCTTACTGATCAAATCACCGCTCGTCGCAAGAAGCCCCTCGTTGTATGAAGTACACCGACTTACGCGATTTTTTGCGACAGCTGGAACGCTCGGGCGACTTGAAGCGCGTCACGGCGGAGGTTTCGCCCAATCTCGAGATGACCGAGATTTGCGATCGGGTACTGAAGGCCAGTGGCCCAGCGCTGCTGTTTGAGCGGCCCACCGGCTTCACGGTACCCGTGCTTGCCAATTTGTTCGGCAC
>JACCYC010000124.1 GCA_013696665.1 Burkholderiaceae bacterium
CGGTCGTTCATGTCGACCACGCGCTTCCAGGTGATCCGGCGCACGTCGAAGCCGAGTTCGTTGCCATGATGAATATGGTTGTCGATCAGCGCGGCGAGCAGGTTGTTGGCAAGCGCGATCGCGCTAAAGTCGCCGGTGAAGTGCAGGTTGATGTCTTCCATCGGTACCACCTGCGCGTAGCCGCCGCCGGCAGCGCCCCCCTTCATCCCGAACACGGGGCCGATCGAGGGTTCGCGCAGGCAGATGATCGCTTTCTTGCCGATGCGGTTCAGGCCGTCCGCGAGGCCGACGGTGGTTGTGGTCTTGCCCTCGCCGGCCGCCGTCGGGCTGATCGCGCTGACGAGAATCAGCTTGCCGCTCGGCCGCGATCGCAGACTGTCGATGTAGTCGAGCGACAGCTTGGCCTTGTAGCGCCCATAGGATTCGAGATGTTCCTCTGGGATGCCGAGACGTTCCTCCACCAGTTCGGAGATGCGCCGCAGCTTCGCTTTTTGGGCGATCTCGATGTCGCTCGGCGTGGTGCTGCTTGCTGCCATGGGGTCACCTGTTGTTGATTTTTGACCAGACGATTATGCAGGGGCGCAAGCTGTGCTGCGGCAAATGCCACGCGTGGTGATTGACGGCGCAGTGCGCGATCTGTGGCGGCGGCGCTGGCCAGGCGATTGCTGAAACGCCCGCAGGAGGTCTCCTGCTGTGCCAATCGGCCGCGTGCGGTGACGTCACAATTAAGCGCGTCCGGCCAAACAGGAAGACCGTACCGTCGATCGGCCGCTACAACTCGGTGCGGTCAACACTGCACGTCGCTTGAACGATGAGGTGATCAAGGTCTGTGCGCTGTCTTCGATCGTGCGCGGCTGAATGAGCCTCGCGTCTAGTTTTGACTCGATGGGTTTTGCGGGGAGACGTTGCGAGAAGTTGGGTGAAACACAGTCGCTTGTAAACATGACCAGAAATCAGCTGTCCGAATTTTCGGGCACTCGCCACCAGTGCAAAGTTCCGCCACTAGCCAAAGGCGGAAATCAGGTCCAGAGGTTAGCCGCCGGTAGGTCTATCCGCGTGGTTGACCTGATCGGCCGATAGGGTCGACCGATGCTCCTGCAGCGCACTCAGCACAAACTCCGACAAACCTTCGCCTGCTCGCTGATCGATGTGGGTCAGCAGTTCGCGCCGCATGCGCGGATCCCAGAATTTGCGGAGATGCGTCGCTACGCCTTGCAACGCCTCCTGCCGATCGGGCATCGCATGGAAAAATTCGCCGATACGATTGGCCATGTGAACCAGATTTTTCGGATCCACGAGCGGCGCTCAGTCGGTGGACAGTCCAAACCGCTCGGGCGCCGTGTAGGCAACGAAGTCGTCGCGGCGCGCGAAGCCCGCAAGGGCCATCCCTGCAGCTTGCGCCGTGCGCACTGCCAACACTGTCGGCGCCGACACTGCAACAAGCATCGAGGCGCCGATCATCGCCGTCTTCTGCACCATCTCGAAACTCGCGCGGCTGGTGACGCACACGAAGCCCTGGCTCGCGTCGGTTACCGCACGGGACATCGCACCCGCTAATTTGTCGAGCGCGTTGTGGCGGCCGATGTCCTCGCGCACCAACAACGCCTCGCCGTCGGGGCCGCACCACGCCGCGGCGTGCGCGGCGCCGGTGGACTGTTGCAGCACCTGCGCTGCGCGCAAGCTGCGCAGCGCGCGGCCGACCGCGGCAGTTGTTACGTGAATGGGATGCGAGCCCACCCTGAACTCCGGCAGCGAACGATGCACGTGCTCCAGGCTCTCGGTGCCGCACAGGCCGCAGCCGGTGCGGCCGGTGAGATTGCGGCGGCGCTCCTTGAGGCGGAACTCGCACGCGCCGGCGACTTCCATATGCACTTCGATGCCGAGCCGCGTCTCCTGAACGTCGACGTCGTGCAATTCCGACGCTTCAGCGAGCAATCCTTCAGTTAAGCCGAAGCCGAGCGCGAAATCTTCGAGGTCTGCGGGTGTTGCGAGCATCACGGCATGCGAGATGCCGTTGAACACGAGTGCTACCGGCACTTCGTCGGCGAGCCAGTCGGTCGCAAGCTCGGTGCGACCGGCGCGATGCGGCGTAACCGTCGCCTGGCTGGCGCCGGGCGGATGCAACGCCGCGTCGTCGGGCTTCAACTGCCCACCACCTCAGCTGGTTTCTTCCGGGCCTGCTCCAGCAAATCCAGCTGCGTCGTGTTGAATGCGGTGTACTCGCGCTGCCAGCTCGACGGCTGCGCCACCGGCATCACCTGCACCGCAGTGACTTTGTACTCGGGGCAGTTGGTGGCCCAGTCGGAGCTGTCGGTGGTGATGACGTTGGCGCCCGACTCCGGGAAGTGGAACGTGGTGTAGATCACGCCCGGCTGCATGTACTAGATCAGCACTGCGCGCAGCACGGTCTGGCCAGCACGGCTTTCGACGCCGACCCAGTCGCCGTTCTTGATACCGCGGTCCTGCGCGTCGTGCGGGTGAATGTCCAACCGGTCTTCGTCGTGCCACTGGTTGTTTTCAGTGCGGCGCGTCTGTGCGCCCACGTTGTACTGCGACAAGATGCGGCCGGTGGTCAGCAGCAGCGGGTACTTGCGCGTCACTTTCTCTTCGCTCGGCACGTATTGCGTGATGATGAAGCGGCCCTTGCCACGCACGAACTTGCCGACGTGCATGATCGACGTGCCGGCTTCTTCGGTGTCTTCGTTGCACGGCCACTGCACGCTGCCCAGACGATCGATTTTCTCGAAACTCACGCCGCGGAACGTCGGTGTGAGCTCGGCGATCTCCTGCATCACCTGTTCGGGATGCGTGTAGTGCATCGGGTAGCCGAGTGCGTTCGACAGCTTCACCGTCACTTCCCAGTCGGCCAACCCGGCCAGCGGTGGCATGACCTTGCGCACGCGCGAGATGCGCCGCTCGGCGTTGGTGAACGTGCCGTCCTTCTCGAGAAACGACGAGCCTGGGAAAAACAAATGCGCATACTTGGCCGTCTCGTTGAGGAAGATGTCCTGCACGACAACGCATTCCAGCGCCGTCAACGCAGAGGCCACGTGCTGCGTGTTCGGGTCGGACTGCACGATGTCTTCGCCCTGGCAGTACAAGCCCTTGAAGCTGCCGTCGTGCGCAGCGTCGAACATGTTCGGAATGCGCAGGCCCGGCTCTGGGTTCAGCGTCACGCCCCAGGCCGCATCAAACGTGCTGCGCACCGTCGTGTCGGAGATGTGCCTATAGCCCGGCAGCTCGTGCGGAAAAGAACCCATGTCGCACGCACCCTGCACGTTGTTCTGGCCGCGCAGCGGATTCACGCCGACACCTTCGCGGCCGACGTTGCCGGTGACCATCGCGAGATTGGCGATGCCCATCACCATCGTCGAGCCTTGCGCGTGCTCGGTAACGCCCAAGCCGTAGTAAATGGCGCTATTGGGCCGCCGCTCGCCGAGCTTGCCTTCTACGTTGCCGGTGGCAAACAGGCGCGCCGCGCCGCGCACGAGCGCCGCGTTCACACCGGTGACAGCCTCGAACGCTTCGGGCGAATTCTCAGGCCGCGCGACGAATTCCTTCCAGTCGCGGAAGCTCTTGTCGTCGCAGCGCTCG
>JACCYC010000148.1 GCA_013696665.1 Burkholderiaceae bacterium
TCCCGCACCGGCGCACGCCTGCTCGTCGATCAGCTGTTAATACAAGGCGTGAACCACGCCTTTTGCGTTCCGGGGGAAAGTTTTCTCCCGGTACTCGACGCGCTGCATGACTCGAGCGAGATGATCAAGTTGATTGTCAATCGGCACGAATCGGGCGCAACCTTCATGGCCGAGGCGTACGCCAAGCTCACGGGTCAGCCGGGCGTGGCATTCGTAACGCGGGGGCCGGGTGCGACCAACGGCGCTATTGGCGTGCACGTTGCGCACCAGGATTCTTCGCCGTTGGTGCTCTTCATCGGCCAGGTCGGGAACGACTTTGTTGAGAGAGAAGCGTTCCAGGAAATAGACTACCGACGCATGTTCGGCCCGATGACCAAATGGGTCGCGCAGATCGACCGCGCGGATCGGGTGCCCGAATACGTAGCGCGCGCTTTTCAGGTTGCAACAAGCGGCCGCGCCGGACCTGTTGTGCTCGCGCTTCCGGAAGACATGCTTTCGACCAAGGCCGATGTCGTTGACGCGCTGTGTCATCAGCCGGTACAGAGCGCGCCCAGCGATATGCAGATCGCCGCATTGCGTCGCCTGCTCGGCCGCGCGCAGAGGCCCGTGGTGATTCTCGGGGGATTCGGCTGGACGTCAGCCGCATGCGACAACGTCAAGCGCTTCGCAGAGGCGAACTATCTGCCGGTCGCCTGCGCTTTTCGCTATCAGGATCTGCTCGACAATCGCCATCCGAATTACATCGGCGACGTCGGCGTGGGCGTGAGCCCAAAGCTCGCGCAGCGCATCAAGGACGCTGATCTGGTCCTCGCCATTGGTCCGCGCCTTGGCGAGATGACCACGTCGGGCTACACGCTGCTCGAATCACCGGTTCCTTCGCAGACGCTGGTCCATGTGCACGCCGGGGCGGAAGAACTCGGACGTGTGTATCAGGCACAGCTGATGATCAACTCGGGCGCTCCGCAATTTGCATCGCGTCTGGCGATGATGGTGCCGATCGAAGAGCCGCCCTGGCGGGAACTGCTAATTCAGGCCCGCGCGGACTGCGAAGCGTGGCAGCAGCGCCCGGCGGTTTACACCCACGCTGATCCCGAACTTGACCTGTGGGAAGCGATGCAGATTCTGTCGCGCGCGCTGCCATCCGATGCAATCATCGCCAACGGCGCCGGCAATTTCGCCACTTGGGCGCACCGATTCTGGCGTTATTCCGGCTTGCGCACGCAGCTCGCGCCGACCGCGGGGGCAATGGGCTACGGGGTCCCGGCAGCAGTGGCCGCCAAGATCGCGGCGCCCGAACGCACGGTCGTCGCGTTTACCGGAGACGGGGATTTTTTAATGACGGGGCAGGAACTCGCCACCGCGGTTCAATATGGCGCGGCAGTTTTACTGCTGGTGTTCAACAATCAGATGTACGGAACGATTCGGATGCATCAGGAGCGCGAGTTCCCCGGACGTGAGCACGGCACTGCCTTGGTCAACCCGGATTTCGCAAAGCTCGCTCAGGCGTACGGTGCGTTCGGTGCCACCGTAGAAACCACCGAGCAGTTTGGAAGCGCGTTGTCGCAGGCGCTGGCGTTTATGAAGGAACGGCGCCTGCCCGCGTTGATCGCGCTGACCATGGATCCGGAAATTATCACTCCGAATGCGACATTGTCGGCGATCCGTGCAACCGCGCGGCTTGCCTCGGTTACCGCGACGCGTTAGTCGCTACTTGGCAAGAGCCTTGTTTAGCAGCTCTGCAGTTATTTCATTCAAACCTGAACCCTGCTGTGCCGCACGCTCTTGCAATGCGCGTACCAAGTCCTGCGGCAACTTGACGGCAAACGGCACCAGGCCAGCGGCGCGATCGCGCTCACGTTGCGCGCGACGATCGAGCTCGGGCGCAGCCGCACGGCCGTACGCGTTACCGTCAGCGCGCATCTGATTCGTCAGTTTGCTGCCTTGGCGCTTTTCAAGTTCGCCACGTTTCATTTCGATCGCTTCTCAAGAGTTCATGGGCGCCGCATATTAGCCGGCCTGAACACTTTCGCGTCGCGGTAAAAATCCGGATTGGCATTTGGCGCATACCACCCGGGAATTCCCAGCACCGGCACAGGGACTAGTTGCAGCGGCGATAGATCATCGCCAAACGACGCTGCAAGGTAGCGGTCGACTTCTACAAGCGACGCATTCGCTGCAAGCGGCACATGCAACGCGTGCGCGGTAATCGCCTTGTAGGGACGCACCAGCTTTTCAAGAAGGGCATGGCCGAAGACGTGCGCGGCAACGTGGTGATGCCAGGCGGCGCGTTCGCGCACGAACAGCGCGCTCCAATCATGCAGCCGCGCCGCGTCGATCAGGTCCGTGCGGCATGTCACTAGCAATAAGCCGTTCTCGTCAATCAACGTTGCGGCGTCGCGCACGGGTCCCCGTGCGCGGCGAATTCCATCGCGATTGATCGCCTTTGATTGCAAATGATTTAACTGCGCTTTTGCATGCGGAAATTGCAAGAACATAAGCGCGTTGAAATAGTCGTGCACGTTGCCTCGTGTTGGCACGCACCCGGTGCGCGCGATGAAGCTTTCGTACGGTTCGCTAGCACTCGCGGCGTCACCTTCGGTAAACACGATAGGCCGGCCGCGGTGATTACGAAGACCATTTTGTTTTGACGCATGATTCAACGCGCCGCGCCAGTGGGGCGACGCGACGGCTTGTCCAATGCCCGCAAGCGAAGTCAACCAGGGCGCGGACCAATCGACGTTACCTAGCCCTGCAATTTCCACCTTAGCGTTTCACCGGCTCGCAAAGGAACAATCGTCTTGTCTGCGTACGGAAATTCCGCGGGCAAGATCCAATTGGCACGCTGCAGCGTGATCCTTCGCGTGTTGCGCGGAAGGCCGTAGAAATCGGGCCCGTTAAAAGACGCAAACGCCTCGAAGCGGTCGAGCGCGTTGGCTTCTTCAAAAGCTTCGAGGTACAACTCAAGCGCACTTGCGGCGGTGAAGCATCCGGCGCAGCCACACGCGGCTTCCTTGTCGCCTTTGGCGTGCGGCGCGGAGTCCGTGCCGAGGAAAAAGCGAGAATTGCCACTGGCAACCGCGGCCAGCAGCGCGCAGCGATGCGTTTCGCGCTTTAAAACAGGCAAGCAATAGTGGTGCGGTCTCATGCCGGGCCGGCCACCACCGTCAATGAACAATGAGTTTCGATTGAAAAGCAGGTGATGCGCTGTGACGGTCGCGCCGATCGCCCCATCTGCTGCCTGCACGTAGTCGACGGCGTCGCGCGTTGTGATGTGCTCGAACACAATCTTAAGCGCCGGGAAGTTCCGGCGCAGTGGAATCAGAACATCGTCGATGAACACGCGCTCGCGATCGAATACATCAACCTCCGCATGCGTGACTTCTCCGTGAACCAACAAAGGCATTTCAAGCTGCTGCATTTTTTCAAATACGCGCGCGCAACGCCCTAAGTCGGTTACGCCCGACTCCGAGTGGGTCGTTGCTCCAGCCGGATACAGTTTGACCGCGCGCACCACCCCGCTCTTCGACGCGGCGTCAATTTCCTTGGGCGCGGTGGTTTCGGTGAGATACAACGTCATAATCGGCTCGAACATTAGGTGGCCGGGTAGCGTGGCGAGGATCCGTTGCCGATAACCGATGGCCTGCTCCGTGGTGGTGATCGGAGTCTTCAAATTCGGCATCACAACCGCGCGCGCAAATTGCGCCGCGCTATGCGGCAATACAGATGCGAGCGCAGCGCCATCCCGCAGGTGCAGGTGCCAGTCGTCAGGCTGCGTAATCGTCAGCGTGTTCGTACTCATGGTGCGATTATCTCAGTCCGCCGGCAACGGACGATAATCGCGCAATGAACTTTGATGACCTCGCAAAGCTGATTCCGAATGCCGCCTGGCGGTCGTCCGAACAGGACGCCGATCCACAGGAAACGCGCGAGTGGTTGGACGCACTCGACGCAGTCATCGCGGCCGTGGGTCCGGAGCGAGCGACTTTTGTTTTGAAGCATCTGTTGCAGCATGCGCGCACACGTCGCGTTCCGTTGCCGCAGGTGTTGAACACGCCCTATCTGAACACCATCTCGTTGGCGGACCAACCACCGTTCCCCGGCAATCTCGAAATCGAATCACGGTTGAGCGCGCTGGTTCGCTGGAACGCGCTCGCAATGGTGGTGCGCGCCAATGCCGCAAGCGCCGAGCTGGGCGGCCATATCGCGAGTTACTCATCGGCTGCCGATCTGTTCGAGGTTGGCTTCAATCATTTCTTTCGCGCCAACACTGCAGAGGCGCGTGGTGACCTGGTCTACTTTCAGCCGCATTCCGCGCCCGGTGTTTATGCGCGTGCCTTTCTCGAAGGCAGGCTAAGCGCTGATCAACTCGATCATTACCGTCGAGAGACCGACGGCAACGGACTCAGCTCTTATCCGCATCCGTGGCTGATGCCGCACTTCTGGCAATTTCCGACCGGCTCGATGGGACTCGGGCCGCTGCTCGCCATTTACAACGCACGCTTCCTCCGCTACCTGAACGATCGCTCGCTGCTCGACACCACTGGGCGCAAGGTGTGGGCATTCGTTGGCGATGGAGAAATGGACGAGCCCGAGTCGCTGGCTGGGCTGTCGATCGCAGCACGCGAAGGGCTCGACAACCTGATCTTTGTCGTCAACTGCAATCTGCAGCGCCTTGATGGACCGGTGCGCGGCAACGGTTCGATCATCCAGGAGCTCGAGGGCCTCTTCGCCGGCGCGGGCTGGAATGTAATTAAGCTTTTATGGGGCTCTGACTGGGACCCGCTGCTCGCGCGTGACACGCAATTTCTGTTGCTACGCGCGTTTCATCAAACGGTCGACGGCGAGTTTCAAACGCTGTCTGCGACCGATGGACGCTTCAATCGCGAACACTTCTTCAACAGGTATCCTGAACTGGCACAACTCACGTCGCATCTGTCGGATGAAGATATCGATCGCCTGCGGCGCGGCGGGCACGACCCCGTCAAGATTCATGCGGCGTATCACGCGGCCGCAAATCATCGTGGCCAGCCAACGGTCATCCTGGCGAAGACCAAGAAGGGCTACGGCATGGGCACAACCGGCCAAGGGCGTATGACCGGCCATCAGCAGAAGAAGCTCGACACCGGTGCGTTGCTCGAGTTTCGCGATCGCTTCGCGTTACCACTGACCGACGCGCAGGCGGAGCAAGTCGAATACATGCGCCCCGCGTCGGACAGCCCGGAGATGAAGTACCTGCACGCGCGGCGCCAAAAGCTTGGCGGTTATCTGCCCGTACGCGACGCCAGGTGCCCCGCCATCGCGACGCCGGACGCATCTGCATTCGGCCGCTTCGCGCTCGAAGCGAACGGCAAGGAGATGTCGACGACGATGGCGTTCGTACGAATGCTTTCGGCGCTGCTGAAGGATCGCATGCTCGGTCCGCGCATTGTTCCGATCATTGCCGATGAGGCCCGAACGTTCGGCATGGCCGATTTGTTTCGCAACGTCGGCATCTATTCGCCGGTCGGGCAGTTGTACGAGCCAGAGGACCAAGCGCAGATCAGCTTCTACAAGGAATCGAAGAACGGGCAAATCCTTGAAGAAGGCATCAACGAGGCGGGCGCCGTTGCATCTTGGGTTGCAGCCGGCACCAGCTATTCAACCAACGGCTTCGCGATGCTGCCGTTTTATATTTTCTACTCGATGTTCGGCTTCCAAAGAGTTGGCGATCTGCTATGGGCCGCCGCCGACTCGCGCACGCGCGGATTTCTGCTCGGCGCGACCGCCGGCCGCACGACGCTGTCGGGCGAAGGTCTGCAGCACCAGGATGGCACCAGCCACTTAAGTGCGAGCACGATACCGAACTGCCGCGCCTATGACCCGTGTTACGCCTACGAGCTGGCCGTCATCGTAGAAGACGGGATGCGCCGGATGATGAGCGAGCAGCAGGACGTTTTTTACTATGTCACAGTAATGAACGAAAACTACGCGCAGCCGTCGATGCCGGAGGAGGCGCGTGAAGGCATATTGCGCGGCATGTATCGCATCAGATCGGCACCCGATGCGCAGGTACGATTGTTGGGCTCCGGCACGATCCTGCGCGAAGCGCTTGCGGCGGCCGACATTCTGCGCGACGAGCACGGGGTTGCAGCGGATATTTATTCGGTGACTAGCTTCACGGAGCTGCGGCGCGACGCAATGGAGTTGCAGCGCTCGTCGTCCGGCACGCTGGACACTGCATGGATTCGCCAGCAACTGCGCACGGACGGCCCACCGATTGTTGCGGCGACTGACTACGTCGCTGCGGTCCCCGAGCTGATCCGCGCATGGGTAAGCAGTCGTTACATCACGCTCGGCACCGACGGCTTCGGCCGCTCTGATACGCGCGCCGCGCTGCGCGAGCATTTCGGCGTGGATCGCCGTTCGATCGCGGACGCGGCGCTCCGAGCCCTTGGAAGCTAACGCTTGCTGTTAGGACCGATGTAGGTGTCGAGGAACTCGATCATTTCTTTGTAGAGCTCCACATTGTTTTCAGGCTTGCCAAAGCCGTGTCCTTCTTCAGCCTTGACGATCACTTTCTTCGGCGGATTACCCGCTCGCCGCAACGCGCTCACCATGGCGTTCGTCTGCTCGATGGGCGTACGGATGTCGTCGGCTCCCGCATAAACGAAAACGGGTTGCTTGATCTGCTCGGCGAGGTTAACGGGCGACACCTCCCGCGAATAGTCCGACGGGCTTTTGGCTCCGAGCATCAAGTTGACCGATGCAACGGCTGCTTTGCTGTGCGCCGTGTCTCCCGAAGTCGATGTCACCAACAAAGACCAGTCGCTGACCATCAGGCCCGTTATCCCGCAGCGAAAGGTTTTCGGGAATCGCGCGAGTGCCATTAACGTCGCGTACCCGCCATAGCTTGCGCCAGAAATACAGATCCTTTCCGAATCGGCGAAGCCCTGTTCAACCGCCCACTTTGCAGCATCTTCGTGGTCATCGACCATCTGACGTCCAATCGTGCCATAGCCGCTGTAGTAGACCTTACCTCCGAAGCCCGGTGTAATCCGAAAGTTTGGCAGAACGACCGCGTAGCCTCTTGAAGCGAGCAACTGCGCCTCACGAACTCCATAGCCAGTACCGAAAGTATCGGCTCGAGCAGCTGGGCCTCCGTGGATGTGCAGCACTGTCGGAAGACGTTCTCCTGGTTTGTGACCGCGCGGCAGGAAGTAGTAGCCAGGTATTTCCAGCCCGTCGCGCGTCTTCAGCCGGAAAGGACGCTGCTCCACCATCTGTCCAGGCTTGATCCACGGGCGGCTGTCGAACAATTCCTCAAGAGTCTTCTTCTCCTCATCGAGCAAGAACCACTTACCAGGCGACGTATCGGAAAATGCTTGTACGACGAGTTGCTTTCCGTCGGGTGTGCGCGAAAAACTGTTGATCGTCCCCGGTAGCGCTCCATCGATCATGCGCTGAAGCCGCGCATAAGACTCATCGGTCCACACAACCTCCGGCCGGTCGCCGCGCACCCTATACCCGACGATGTTGTCCGACTTCCAGTCACGAACGACGCCAGGCGCGCTGCTGCCGGAAGCATCAGCACCCATATCGAACCGCGGATGTTCGGCAACGAGCTCCCCCATCTTCTTCGTATTCGGGTCATAGCGATAGATCGCCATCGTGTCGCGCCCGCCGTTATAAGCCACTTGCATCGTCTGATTGTCTGCTTCGAACGTCAGTGGAATAAACGTTGGGCCTTTCGAACGGTCATAACGGCTCAATTCCTCCCACTGAGAGTTCTCGTCCTTTCGATACCAGACGATGAAGGTCTGCGTATCCCGCACCCAAGACGTCACCACTCGGGGAACATACTTTCGATCAACAAGCCAGCGTCCCGAATACTCCGGCCGATTCTGTGTCAGCAACGTTGCACGGCCGGTCTTTATGTTCAGTCTATACAAATCGGTGGAGTCGGCGTCACGTTGATTACCGGTCGCAATGATTTCGTCTTCGGAGTTGGGTAGCGTGCGATAGATGTCGTAGGCGCGATAGACATACTGCCGCTGGCCTCGCAGTTCTCGTACGGTCGCAGAGAGCTTGCGAGTCTCCTTGCCGTCACGCGACGTCATGAACAATCCGCCGCCGTCAAATTGACCAGGACCGGTAGGTGAATTAAATTGCCCGAGCGTGTACAAGATGTAATCGTTGCCAACCCAAGTCACATTGAGCACGTCTAAATCACGGAAGTTGGTCAGGGCCGCCCCCTTTCGAGTGTCCATATCGACGACTGCGAGGTTCCGCCGCCCATTAACCGGAATGGTGACTGCGAAGTACTTGCCGTTTCGCGAGAGCGTCGGCTCGGCAAACGCCGCCGGTTTCAAGAAATCTTCGATAGAAAGCGGCGGAACTGTGGTTGCAGAGTTTGGCTGTGCAAGCACAGCGCCAGTTACTAGAGCGGCGCTCCAACAGACGACCGAAATTGCGGGTAGCTGCATGTTCATTCTCCTGCAAAGCTGAATCGTGACGCGGACTCACATGCGGGCGTTAACCATTTAACCATCGGGATACTGGGCGCCAAAATGTAACGCGAGCGGCACGAAACCGCCGGTCCATTAGGAAATCAAGATTACCCGATAGTCGTTTACGTTGGTTCGCGTCGGTCCGGTGATTATCAAACTGCCAGCGGCCCTGAAGAAGCCGTGCGCGTCATGACGGTCGAGCGCCGTGCGCGAGTAGACCTGATGGCGCGCGGCGTGATCGATAGAATCGAGCGCGAGCCAAGCGCCGGCATTATCTTCACTGCCATCAATGCCGTCCGTATCGCACGCCAGCGCATACACGCCGGGCACGCCTTCTAGCTCCACGGCCAACGACAGTAAAAACTCGGTGCAACGGCCGCCGCGGCCTTGGCTGCCTGCGGGCAATGTCACCGTGCACTCGCCGCCGGAGATCAGCGCGACTGGCGCTTTAAAAGGTTGGCTGTGCATTTTTATCTCGCGCACCAGCGCTGCATAGACCTTCGCAACCTCTCGCGCCTCGCCTGTCACGGTGTCACCGAGCACGACCGCTTGCATTCCTGCAGAGCGGAAAACTTCGGCGCCGGCTTCTAGCGATTGGTGCGCGGTGGCAATGACACGGTTTTCCACTCGGGCGAATAACGAATCATCCGGCTTGGGTGTCTCCGGCACTTCGCCGCTAGCACCTCGCTGCAGCCATGTAGTGACCTCTGCCGGCGCGAATACGTTCCAGCGTGAAAGAACTGCGAGCGCATCGGCGTAAGTGCTCGGATCGGCCGCACACGGACCGGACGCGATGTCAGTCGGTGAATCTCCGGTGACGTCGGAAATGATCAGCGCCAGCACTTGCGCACCGCGCGCAGAAGCAGCGGCCGCTAACCGCCCACCGGCAATCTGCGATAAATGCTTGCGCACGACATTTATTTCGCCGATCGGCGCGCCACTGGCGAGCAACATGCTGGTCACCGATTTCAACGCAGACATCGAGACATCCGTCACCGGCAAGCTCAGCAGACTGGAGCCTCCGCCCGAAACGAGAACGAGAAGTAAATCGTCGCGCCTTAAAGCAGATACCCGTTGCAGAATCTCGCGCGACGCCGATTCACCGGCAGCATCGGGCACCGGATGCCCTGCTTCGACGACGCGGATGTGCGCGGTCGGCAGACCGTGCGCATAGCGTGTGATGACTACGCCTTCGAGCGGAACGTCGGGCCAAGCACGTTCGACCGCCAGTGCCATGCTGGCCGCCGCCTTGCCCGCGCCGACCACGAGCAATCGGCCAAGCGGGCGATCAGGCAAACAGTTGGCGACGATGCGCAGAGGATCGGCAGCCGCGACGGCTGCATCGAAGCTTGCACGCATCAGATCGACAGCGTTCATCCCCGACGCTGTCTTACTTCAGCACACGAAACAAATTATGGTGGGCATCGGTAAACGTGGGCAGATCGGCGCGATCCTCGACCGGCGTCGCCACGTATCGCAACGAATCGGACTTCAGCAGCGCCTGGTTACGGGTGACCAGTATCTGATCGGTCGCAGACAACCAGTAGTCCGGACCCGTCTGAAAGGCCGGCACGTCCGATACCAGAACCGCCTGCATGCCGAACTCATTGGCCAGCCGTTTGACCACCGGATTGATATCGATATAACGATTGGTCGCCTGAAACACGATCACGCCGTCTTCAGCGAGGTGCCGCGTGTACAGCGCCATCGCTTCGCGCGTAACAAGGTGCATCGGAATCGAGTCGCTCGCAAACGCGTCAATCCCGAGCACCGCGTATTTTTGCGGTTCTTCGCGCTCGAGACTCAGGCGCCCATCACCGAGCACGACGGAGACTTTTGCCGGCGTGTCGCGCAAGAAAGTGAACTCGTCGTGCGCGACGTCGACTACGCGCGGACTGATTTCGTAGAACACGAACGTATCGCCCTTGCGACCATACGACGCGAGCACACCAGCGCCGAGCCCAATAATTCCGACCTTGCGGGGCTGCGGCTGCAGGCTGTTGAGCGCCTCGAACAGTCTGCCGTAGCCCGAAGAGGGACCGAAATAGTCGCTCGGGCGGTTGCGAAATTCTTCGCCGAGCAGTTGCCCACCATGCACGATGCCGCCATGAAACATTGACCGATACGGCGCCGGGGTCGAGTGATCGCGCGTGCGGACCACGCCGTAAAAATCGCGTGTCATCACGCGCACGTCACGCGAATACTCCTGCGCACCGCGGAACGCGAGAAATGTAGTCAAACCAAAAACGGAGATACCCAAGATCCGCCAAATTCCCCTTAACCGGAGCGACATAAGGAGTGTCAGCAGGCCGAGCGCAATGTTGACCTCGACGTAACCCGGCAAGACGAGGGGTGCAAGCACGGCAATCAGCACCGCGCCGAGCGCGCCGCCGACTGAAAGCATCAGATAAAACCGCGTCAACCACCGTGGATCGGGCTTTAACGCCGCAAGCTCGCCATGGCAGAACATGCATGCAACAAAGAGGCCGCAAAAAAATACCGAGACGACCCACTCCAATTCAAGCGACGGAATCAGAAACGCCATTAACGGCGCGAGTACCGCCAAAGCAGCGATAAACACTCCGCGTCGATACCAGCGCGGGTGGTCGAACGTCAGAATAAAGCTCAGCAGGTAAATCGAAAGTGGCAGCACCCAAAGGAAAGGCACGCTCGCAATGTTCTGCGTCACGTGGTTGCTGACGGCAAGAAGCATGATCGAGCCCATCGCCGCGAGCGCGAGCCATGTCAGTTGCGTCGACCAGGCGGGAGCCGCACCTGAATGCGGCGAGGCATGTGTGCCCTGCGTCGACGCAGCAGGCGCGGTTCTGTTGCGTAGCGACGCCCACGCGGTCGCTGCGCACACCACTACGAATATTGCATACGCGAGTGACCAGCCCCAACCCAGTTCGACCAGATCAAACCATGGTTCCAACAAGAATGGAAACCCGAGCAAGCCAAGCAAAGACGCGAAGTTCGAAAGCGCAAACAATCGATACGGCACTGCAGTTTTAAAGCGCTGCCAGTACCAGGACTGCAGCAGCGGCGTCGTGCTCGATAACAAGAAATACGGAAGACCCACCGTCAACGCCAGCAGTAGCAAGATGCGCAAGACCGGCGCTTCATCGCCTCGCGGCTTCCAATCGGCCGCGGCGAGGATGGGCAATGTCGCCAGAGACAACACGAGCAGCACGATGTGCAAAACCATCTGACGCCGTACGCCGATGCGCGAAGTCAAATCCGCGTACGCATATCCGGCCAGTAGCGTGGATTGAAAGAAAACGAGCGCGGTGGTCCACACCGCAGACGACCCGCCAAACCATGGAAGAATCTGTTTCGCGACGATCGGTTGCACTAAAAACAACAAAAACGCGGAAAGGAAAATCGTGCCCGCATAGGGCAGCGTTGATGCGAAGCGCGCTCGGCCGGAACTCTCGAAAGTAACGGTGGACATGAACCGCACGCGCCGTGAAAGCGCGCGATTATCCTCGGTTGAGCGCAATCCGAAGCACGCCGGCTACAGCAGCGGGCTGACCAACCGAGTCAGGTTCTGTATCAATTCGTGAATAAAAGGCCGCTTGCGCCATTCGGTTAGCGTAATAGGGTTTGAGCCGCGCATGTAGCCTTCTTCTATCGCCACCAGTTGCTGTGCAATTCCCTGATCAAAGAAAAGAGCAACGACCTCTTCGTTGAGCTCAAACGAGCGCATATCAAGATTGCACGATCCAATCCACGCCATTTTCCCGTCGATCGACACGGACTTCGTGTGTAGAAACGCTTCGGTGTAAGCGTGAATTCTCACTCCCGCCATTAAAAGCGACTCGTAGTACGACCGTTGCGCATTGCCTACAAAGAACTGGTCGATGTGATCGTCGACGATCAAATGCACTTCGGCCCCGCGGTGCACGGCTGTTTCCATCGCGTCTTGTAGCGACTGGCTTGGAATGAAGTATGGGGTTGTCACGACGACGCGTTCGTTTGCTGCGTAGATCAGGTTGATCGCCATCCGGTGCGCACGCTGCGTCGATGACGATGGTCCGTTTGGCAGCACTTGTGCTGGGGTGTCGCCGGCCGGCAAAGGCGACGGAAATGCCGCTTCACCGATGAATTCGCCGCTCTCGACAAACCAGTCGGCGCCAAATACGGCCTGTAACTGGAGCGCGGACGGGCCTTCGATACGCACCATCAGTTCACTGTAAGTCATGCCCGGCTTGAAATCCGCGCTTACCAGATTCTGCGAACCGGTATATCCGATCCTTCCGTCGACGACCACGATCTTTCGGTGATTGCGCAGGTCAAAGCGCGCCGTTTTGATGCCCACCCTGACAGGCAACGCAACGCGAACCGCAACACCAAGCGCTTGCAGCTTCGGAACCAGCGTACGCAGGAATGGACGCGAACCGAAAGCATCGGCGAGAACGCGGCACGCGACGCCCCGCGCCGTGGCACGGCCCAGTGCATCTATGACTGAAGCGCTGCGAGCGTCATCTCCGAAAATGTAGAAACAAAGGTGCACATGATTGTGAGCCGCATCGATATCGGCAGCGATGCGGCCAATGGTTTCAGCGTAATTTGTTAACAGAGCGACCTTATTGCCACCTAAGTTGCCGAGCATGCCCAGGTCAGTCGCAAGGCGCACGCTCGGTTGATACTGTGGATCAACATGCGGCGTGACCACTGACGGAAGCCTGGCCGCCCGCTGGCGCACCGGGGCAAGCAACTGAAGGTATTGATCGCGTCTTGCGAGGCGCCAGCGAGGTAAGCGCGGCCGGCCGATCAGCACATACAACAACAAACCAACCCATGGAAGAAAGAAAATGAAAAGCAGCCAGCCCTTTGCTGCTTCAGGGGAACGACGGGTTGGCACGATCGGCAGCATGATGAGCCGGATCGCCCAGTCACTGACGATCAACAGCGCCGTCCAGAGACCGGTGGTTTCGGACATCTATGCGGAGCGAATTTCTACAGTCCTGGATAGCGCACGGCTTGTAGTACGCAAAGCTCGAAGTCAGCGCCGCATTTCGTCCGAGAGCCGATCCGTGGGCCACGCCAGCTGATCACGTAGCGAAAACGTCATGGGCAAATCCATCCGCAAATTGTTCGGCGGAATTGGTTGCAGAAACCATTTGTTGTACAAACGGCCGACAACACCATCGAGCATCAGTGAGGCCAGATGTCGGTCGACGACCTTTTTGAAATCGAGATCACCTTTGCGAATAACAATCGCTATCGGCTCCAGAATCAGGTAAGCGCCCACGATCGCGAGCTTTGTTGGATCTTTTGATTTTGCACGCTGCGCTGCCAGCAACACGTCGATCGTTGCGAACGCGTCCACTTCTCCGCGCTCGACAGCCTCCCGCGCCTCATCATAGGTTTTGTACTCGACCAGAACGCCGCCTCGCAGCACACCGCTGTCGATCTTCTGCTGCAACAGCGGCACCGAATTAGTGCCAGGTACAACCGAAACGCGACGGCCGCTCAAATCTTCTATGCCGCGCACCTTCGAGTCGGCGCGGACCAGGAGACGCGGGCCAGAAAAGTGATACGGCATCGAGTACTCGACCGTTTTTCGGCGCTGCGGATCATTGATGGTTGTGCCACATTCCATGTCGGCCTTGCTGCTATTCACAACGTCGAAACGGGTCCGTGCGCTAACTTCGACGAAGGTGATTCGAAGCGGTTTCTTCAGCTCGCGCTCCATTAACCGCACGATCTCGCGGCAGATCTCGATGCCGTAACCCGTGGGCTGCTTGTTCTCATCAAGAAAAGCGAAAGGCACGGCGTCGGGCCGGTACGCGATCGCGATCGTTCCACCGTCACGAACCCTATTCAGAGATGACGGTACCTTGGCCGGGTCGGGGGCGGGAGCCGGAGACGGCGAAGCGGGTGATTGAGCGCCCAAGTTACCGTGCCCTGCAAACAGCAAGGCAACCACGACCGGCAAGGTTGTGAAGCAGTGTGAGAATTTCATTGCATCAGTTGTGCAGAATTTTCGATAGAAACTGCTGCGCGCGCTCGGATCGCGGTTGCCCGAAAAAATCGTCCTTGCGTGCGTCCTCAACGATTTCGCCGCCATCCATAAAAATCACCCGGTGCGCGACCTTGCGTGCAAAGCCCATCTCATGCGTCACCACCATCATCGTCATGCCTTCCTTCGCAAGCTGCACCATCACGTCGAGCACTTCATTGATCATCTCGGGGTCTAGCGCGGATGTGGGCTCGTCGAACAACATGCAAATGGGATCCATTGACAGAGCGCGCGCAATCGCGACGCGTTGCTGCTGACCGCCCGATAACTGGCCGGGAAACTTCGCGGCTTGCGACGTCAACCCGACGCGGTCAAGCAACTTCATGCCACGCGTTTTCGCTTCGTCGGTCTTTCGGTTGAGCACCTTGATCTGCGCCAGCGTCAGGTTATCGATGATCGTTAGATGAGGAAACAATTCGAAGTGTTGAAACACCATGCCCACGCGGGAGCGCAGTTTCGGTAAATTGATCTTCGGCGCGCCAACCGACACACCATCGACCGTGATCACGCCTTTCTGAAAAGGCTCCAGCGCATTGACGCACTTGATCAAGGTCGATTTGCCCGAACCCGACGGGCCGCACACGACGATCACCTCGCCCTTTTCGACGGCGGTTGTGCAGTTGGTCAGCACCTGAAAGCTGCCGTACCACTTGGACACATCCTTGCACTCGATCATTGCCACTTATGCGCTCCTAGCGAATCACCGCAATTCTCTTCTGCAGCAGCTTGACGAGGTAAGAGAGGGTGTAACACAGCACGAAGTACACCGCTGCGACAAATAGATACATCTCCACCAGACGCGAATCACGCTGCGCAATCTTGGATGCGGCGCCGACGAAGTCTGTTGCTGAAATGACGTAAACCAGCGAAGTGTCCTGAAACAGAATGATGGTTTGGGTCAATAGCACCGGGATCATGTTGCGAAATGCCTGCGGCAGGATCACGAGACGCATCGACTGCCCGTAGGTCAATCCCAGTGCGTAAGCCGAATGAACCTGGCCGCGCGGTATCGACTGAATGCCGGCACGCATGATCTCGCAGAAGTACGCGGCCTCGAACAGGATGAACGTGATCATCGCGGTACGTTCAGCGCCGATCTGCAGCGGCCGCTCGGCTCCAGTGACCGCCTGCGCCATTAGCGGTACCAGAAAGAAGAACCAGAAGATCACCAGCACAAGCGGTATCGACCGCATCAGGTTGACGTAACCTGCCGCGAGGTTGGACAGGATTTTGTTTGACGACAGTCGCAGCAACGCGAGAAGGGTGCCGAAAAACAGGCCGCCTACCGCAGAGGTCGCGGTCAACTGCAGGGTGTACTGCATCCCCTTCCAAAGGTACGGCAGCGCATTGACGACGACCGAAAAGTCCAGGTTCATCGAGCGCGCCTGGTCTTCACGCGACCTACTTGCTGCCGATCAAGCCGGGCACGGCAACGCGACGCTCGACAAACGCCATCACGCGGTTCGCGGTCATCGCAACAACGATGTAGATCACCGTTGCGGCCGTAAATGCCTCGAAAAAGTTGAAGGTGTATTCACCAATCTCGCGCGAGCGGAATGTGAGCTCGGCCAGACCGATCGTCAACGCGATCGACGAATTCTTGATCAGATTCATCGTCTCGCTTGTCAATGGCGGGATGATGATGCGAAATGCCATCGGCAGAAGCACGTAGCGATAAACCTGGACTTGGGTCAGGCCGACTGCCATGCCGGCGTTGCGCTGGCCGCGCGACAGCGACTGAATGCCTGCACGCACTTGTTCGGCGATGCGTGCCGAGGTGAACAGGCCAAGACACAAAACCGCCGCCAGAAACTGTGCATAAATCGGTTCGGTCGAAACCATCCAATCTTTGAGCGGAGGGACGAATTCCGGGATAACGAAATACCAGAGAAACATCTGCACCAGCAGCGGGATATTGCGAAAGAGCTCGACCCAGCCGTTGCCTAGCCGGACCAGCCACTTCTTATCGGTGGTTCGCACCGTGCCGACGATCGTGCCGAGCACCAGCGCGATGATCCACGCGGCGGCGGAGATGGCGAGGGTCCAGTAAAACCCGGCTAGGATCCATTCCCAGTAGGCGCCGTCACCATCAGGCGTTTGCTGGAAAAACACGCCCCAGTTCCAGTTGTAGTTCATCGACTTCACCCGCTCCCGGGCGAAGCTTGCCCCAAAACCCCGCCCTTTGGAACTGCGCTAAACGATGCCCGCTTCGGGATACGGTTCACCGCGCACGACGCGGTCATATCCAAAGCGCGACAGATCGAGTGTCTGAAATTCGCCATGCGCGATCAATTCGGCGATCGCTCGTCCCGCGGCGGGCGCGTGCATCATGCCGTGCCCCGAGAACGCAGAGACCACGTAAAAGTTTTCCAGCCGTCCCTTCCAATTCCCAATGATCGGATTGCCGTCGAGATCGCATTGCTCGTACAGCCCCGACCAAGTGCGATGGCACTTGGCCGCCTCCAATGGCGGAAACCGGTGCGCGGCCGCGGGCCATACGACGCGTTCGAAGTAATCGTGGTCCACCGCGAAGTTGAACCCGCGTGGTTCGTCACTATTGACGAGCCCGCCGGAAAATCCAACACCTTCCGAACGAAACGCAAGCCGATCCACGTCCTTTACGTAGGGCAGCCGCTCCATCGGTTTGCCTGCCGTGAAGTAGTGCTCAAAGCGGCGTAACGGCGATACCGGAAGAGGCATGTGCACCATTGCGCAAAGTTGCGCTGCCCAGGCGCCCGTAGCGTTGACAAACGCGTCCGCAGAAATCGTTCGGCCGGACTCGAGTTGCGCGTCGCGTACCACATGGCGCGAAGACGAAAAACCGATCACTCGATCTTCGATGTAGTCAGCGCCCAAGCTGATGGCTTTGCGCCGGAATCCTTGCAACAGACCGTTGGGGTCGCACCATCCGTCACGCAGTGAATGAACGCCGCCGGCCAAATCACCCACGAACATCGAAGGGAATCGGTCCTTGAGTTGCGCTGGACTCAACAGTTCAACTTCGCAGCCGTGCTGCAGTTGGAGTTCGAAGTTTGACTCGAGCAACGCGATCGCATGCGGCGGCACGATGAAGAGGTAACCGCCCTCCACCCAGTCCACCGGTGCAGCGCGATCGCCCACTGCCATCTGTTGCGGAAATCGCTGAATGAAACTACGGCCATACTTGGACATCTCGATGTTCTCGGGGCACGAGAAGAGCACGCGAACACCGCCGGAAGCTCGCAACGTCGAGCAAAACTCGTAGGTCGGGTCGGGCTCGACGACACAAATCGATGCCGATGGTGCGAGCGTCTTCAGAAAGTACGCGGCGCTCGAGCCCATGATGGCCCCGCCCAAAATGGCAATGTCGTAGCGCACGGCCAAGTGTAAGTGTCAAAAAAACGCCGGCATGTGCCGGCGTTGGGTCACGCTAACTCGATTGCAATCGACTATTGCACGCCCTTGTCGTTCGGATTCTTGAACGCTTCAGTGATGGCTGGCGTTTGTGGGAAGTTCATGTTGATATTGCGCGGCGGGATCGCGCTGGTAAACCACTTAGCGTAGATCTTGTTGATCTCACCCGACTTGTACACCGCTGCCACCGCGCGATCGACCAGCGCCTTGAATTGCGGGTCTTCACGGCGCAGCATCATTCCGTAGGGTTCCGTGCGAAGGGATTCGTTCAAGATTGTGTACGCGCCGGGATTCTGCTGGTTCGCAATCTGTCCCGCGAGCAGGATGTCGTCCATGATGAAAGCCTGTGCGCGATCGGTTGCAACCAATTGCATGGCTTCAGCGTGGTCCTTTGCCTGCAGCT
>JACCYC010000155.1 GCA_013696665.1 Burkholderiaceae bacterium
CCATATGCACGTTTGCAGGGAACACCGCAATCAGCAGGGCAATCAGGCCCCATGCGGCGTTGTTCGAATATCGACCACACATCAGCAGACCACCGAGGGCAACCTCGGCGATGCCGCTGAGGTAGACAAGTGGCAAGTGCAGCGGCAGGTACGGCGGCATGATGCTGACGTAAAAGTCGGGCGTGATGAAGTGATTCGCACCTGCAGCGACAAATAGCGCGCCGAACAGGTGCCGGGTGGCCGTCTTAACCCGCATCATTGGCGGCTCGTGGCAGGGCAAACGTTCACGCCCTGTCTCACGCCTTGTCGTTCACGCGTTGTGGTAGCCGGTTACGCGCTCGACCTCGTTACGCGATCCCAGAAATACCGCGACGCGTTCGTGCAGCGTTGCTGGCTGAATCTCGAGAATGCGCCGCTCTCCGTTGGTGGCGGCTCCGCCTGCCTGCTCGATCAGATACGCCATCGGATTGCCTTCATACATCAGGCGCAGCCGTCCGGCCCGCGTCGGGTCGCGCGCATCGCGCGGATACATGAAGATGCCGCCGCGCGTCATGATGCGATGGACGTCAGCCACCATCGATGCAACCCAGCGCATGTTGAAGTCCACGCCGCGCGGTCCGGTACGCCCCGCGAGCAACTCGTCGACGTATCGGCGAACGGGTGCGTCCCAATGACGAACGTTGGACATGTTTATCGCAAATTCGCGCGTGTCCGCCGGAATCCGCACATTCGACTGCGTCATCAAGAACGAGCCGGTGTCGCGGTCGAGCGTGAATACCTGCACTCCGTGTCCAACCGACAGGACCAGTAGCGTCTGAGGTCCGTAGACGGTGTAGCCGGCACACATCTGCCGCGTGCCCTGCTGCATGAACGCTGCCTCGCCGGCGTCTTCTTCGCTCGAAGGGCTGCGCAGCACCGAAAAAATCGTGCCGATCGAAACGTTGACGTCGATATTGCTCGAGCCGTCGAGCGGGTCGAAGAGCAACAGATACTTGCCGCGCGGGTAAGCCAGCGGAATGCCCACCGGCCCGTCCATTTCCTCCGATGCCATGCCGGCGAGGTAACCGCCCCAGCAATTGGCCTCGAACAAAATCTCGTTGGAGAGCACATCGAGCTTCTTCTGTGCTTCACCCTGGACGTTGATCGTGCCGGTGCTGCCCAGCACGTTGCCCAGCGCGCCTTTGTTAACGGCGTGACTGATCGACTTGCATGCGCGTGCGACTGTTTCCAGCAGCAATCGCAGGTCGGACTCAATGCCGTGCTCGCGTTCGCAGCGAATCAGATAATGTGAAAGCGAAAGCTTCATTGACTCGAAAGCGATTTCGTGACGATTTCGGAGACGTCACGGGACAGTCCCGGCTGCGCAGCAACGTGCTCAAGTGCGTCATGCATGGCGGCCTGGCGATCGGGGGTGAACTTGCGCCAGCGATCGAGCGCTCGGGCGACGCGTGCGGCGATTGTCGGGTTGATCTTGTCCAGCGCGAGCACCTGTTCAACCCAAAAAGCGTAGCCATCGGCGCCGCGGCGATGAAATTCTGCTTCGTTGCCGACGCACAGCGGCCGAATCAACGCGTACACATTGTTCGGATTGGCTAGCGAGAAGCATCGATGCCGCATCAGCAGCCGGACGCGCGCTACAACCGGCGGCTCGCCAGGATGTGCAATCGCCGTGGCCTGCAGCTGAAACCACTTGTTCATCAGTAGAGGCTGATTGGCCCACACGCGAGACAGCTGCACGAGTGCCTCGGCCTTCAGCGGCGACGCGCTGTTCACGATCACCGCGGCGGCGCCATGCGCGTCTGTGATATTGGTCGAGGCGACCAATTGCTCCCGTGCCATATCGAATGCGCCAGCGACTTCGCCTTCGGCGAGATACGCCAGCGCCAGGTTACGCAGCGCGCGGCGGCCCGCCGACAGCGAATCGGGGGAGTAGTCGGCCGGACCGAGGCTCGCCTGCATCGCGGAGTAGATCGCTTGCAATTCAGCGGCGAGGCGTCGGCCCAGCTCGCCCATTACGAACCTGCGCGCATTGCGAATCGCTTCGGGATCGACCACGGCGCGTTGCTCGCCGACAAAGCTTTCGGCGGGCAGCGACAGCGCCTGCGCCATAAAAGCGGGTGACAGCGAAGCGTCAAGCAGCGTTGCGCGGAACGTTGCTACAAAGAGGTCGTCAAGGATTAAGGGCCGGGCTGTCTCGGCGGCGTCGGTCAACGTCATCAGGCGAGCAATCGCAAGGCGTTGACCGGCTTCCCATCGATTGAATGCGTCTGAATCGTGCGCCGACAAGAATGCGAGCTGCTCGTCGGTGTAGGCGTAATCGATGATGACCGGGGCTGAAAAATTACGCAGCAGCGAGGGCAGCGGTGCTTCGTTCACGTTGAGAAAGCGGAACGTCTGCTTCGCCTGCGTGAGCTCGAGTACACGGGTCGTGCTGGCGTTCTCGGGTTGTCCTTCTAGTTGAAGCACGTGATCTGTTCCATGGGTCCCGACCAGCCCGACCGCAATCGGAATATGAAACGGCTCCTTGTTGCTTTGGCCTGGCGACGGGGGTGTCGATTGGCTAACGGTGAGTTCGAATACAGCACTATGCGGGTCGTGGCGTGTGCTGACCGTCAATCGCGGCGTCCCGGCCTGCGCATACCAGCGTTTGAACTGGGTCAGGTCGCGCGAGTTAGCGTCCGCAAGTGCCGCGACGAAATCGTCGCAGGTCACTGCTTGTCCGTCGTGCCGCTTGAAATACAAATCCATTCCGCGGCGGAATCCGTCGACACCGACCAGGGTCTGCAACATCCGCACGACCTCGGCCCCTTTCTCATACACGGTGGCGGTGTAAAAGTTGCTGATCTCCTGATAGTTGTCAGGCCGCACCGGATGCGCCATCGGACCGTCGTCCTCGGGAAATTGCGTTGCGCGCAGCGCTCGAACGTCTTCGATGCGCTTGACCGCGCGACTGCCAGAGTCGCCCAGCATGTCCGCGGAAAATTCCTGGTCGCGAAAAACTGTCAAGCCTTCCTTGAGGCTCAGCTGAAACCAGTCGCGGCACGTCACGCGATTGCCGGTCCAGTTGTGGAAGTATTCGTGGCCCACTATCGATTCGATGTTGGCGTAATCATCGTCGGTGGCGACCTCAGGACTTGCAAGCACATATTTAGAATTGAAAATGTTCAGGCCCTTGTTCTCCATCGCACCCATATTGAAATCGTTCGATGCGACGATCATGAATCGATCGAGATCGAGTTCAAGCCCATAACGACGCTGGTCCCATGCAATCGCTTGCTTCAGACTTGTCATGGCGTGCTGGGTCTTGTCCAGGTTGCCGCGCTCCGCGTAAATCTGCAGCAATGCTTCGCGCCCGCTCGGTTGCGTGTAGCGCTCCTCGTGCAACGAAAAACGTCCAGCAACCAGAGCGAAGAGGTAACTCGGCTTGGCAAAAGGGTCCTCCCACACCGCAAAGTGCCGGCCTTCGGCAAGGTCCCCCTGCTCAATCAGGTTGCCGTTGGCGAGCAGCACGGGGTAGGCCGCCTTGTCGGCCCGGAGTGTCACGCGGAATGTCGTCATCACATCCGGACGATCCGGAAAGAACGTGATGCGGCGGAAGCCTTCTGCTTCGCACTGGCTAAAGAAGTTGCCATTCGATACGAACAGCCCCATCAGTTCGGTGTTGCGCGCGGGCTTAAGCCGCACAACCGTTTTCAGCGTGAACCGGTCCGATGGCG
>JACCYC010000188.1 GCA_013696665.1 Burkholderiaceae bacterium
CAGACAACCGATTGCATTGTCCCGTCCGCGTGCTGTGGGGCGACCGTGGCGTCGTCAACAAACTGTTTACTCCGGTGGTTGACTGGGCTGAGCGTTCACATGGGCCCGTGACCGGTGCAACCACGCCGTCGGGTCACTACATTCCGGAAGACACGCCTGATCTGCTCATCGCAGAAATGCAGGCGTTCTTTACGGCGTGATTTTGTAGACTGATGAATGCGGAGTTGCCCACTGGCTCATTTTGTACGTGAATTTGTCATCATTGCCTCTGCCCTCGGGGTGATGCCGCCGGCACTGGGTGCTTCGGCGGATGCGGGTCGGGCACCGGCGGTGTGTTCATCGGATGCGAGCCGGTTGCCAGCGGCATCGGCGCGTTTACTTTCAGTGGGCGACTATCGCGGGCCGTTTGCGTCGCGGGTCGAGCAATCGCAGAAATTCTTTGACCAGGGGCTCGTGTTCGGCTGGGGTTTCAACTTCCCCGAGGCGGTGCGTTCGTTTAGCGCGGCCGCGCGGCTCGACCCAGCCTGCGCGTTATGTCGATGGGGAATTGCGTGGGCGCTTGGCCCAAGCATTAATCACGACATGCAACCCGCCGAGGTGCCGCCGGCACTCGAAGCGATTGCGCAGGCGCGCGCCAACTCGGTTGCGGGGTCGCGCGAACGCGCGCTGATTGACGCGCTTGCGAATAGATACTCTTCGAAACAGGGCGGCGATGAAGACGCTCTCGCTCGTTCGTACGCAACATCGATGCGGGCGCTGGCGCTGCGCTATGCCGCCGACCCCGACATCGCTGTGTTGGCAGCTGAAGCGACGATGATTGCGCATGCCTACGATTACTGGCATGCGGACGGCCGGGCGAAACCATGGACTCCGCAGATCATCGCGTGGCTGGACGGTGCATTGAAACTGGCGCCTGATCATCCGGGCGCTCATCACTATCGCATCCATCTGTTCGAGGATTCGCGTCAACCCGAGCGGGCATTGGCGTCTGCCGAGAAGCTTGGATCACTGGCGCCGCTTGCAGGTCATCTGGTTCACATGCCGTCGCACATTTTTTTCCGGTTGGGGCGTTACCGGGACGCCGTCGCTGCCAATCGTGCAGCCGTACTAGCGGATCGCGCGTATGCCGACGCATCGGGCACTGTTTCCGATTACGCACGGCATAACCTGCATTACCTCTGGGCTTCCGCGCTATGGGCTTCGGATAGCGCGTCGGCACTCGAGGCCGCCGACCGACTGGCCGAGAGCGAAAGAACATCTGCGGTAAGTTTACAAACGGATGCGCTGAGCCAGCATCTGTTGGCCGCGCCCCTTCTGACACGCGTGCGGCTGCGACAGTGGGACGAGATCGGCGCGGACACCGGCTCGTCGCGTGCGGTAGCGAGCGAAACATACCTCAGCGGCTTGACGCAATTTGCCCGGGGCATGGCGTTGGCAGCGCGTGGGGATATTGCAGCGGCGATCGCTGAGCTTGCGTCGCTGAAACGTACGGCTCGAGCGGTCGCGGCTGACCAACTCACGGTGAAAAATATCAATCAGGCGTCCGCTGTTTTGTCGGTTGCCGGTTCGTTGCTCGCTTCGTCGATTTCGACGGCGCGCAACAGGCGCGCCGATGCCGTGCGTCATGCACGGCTCGCCGTGGCTGCCGAAGACCGCTTGGCAAGTGATGACCCACCGCTTTGGCCAGTGCCGGCACGCCATGCTTTGGGGGCGGCCTTGTTGCACGCGAATCGACCCGCTGAAGCCAGGAACGTTTATCGCGCCGATTTAAATCGGCACCCGAACAATTGCGTCGCGATAGCGGGCCTCGCGATCGCCGAGCGCGCGTTGCACACTACGCCGGCCGCCACCTTACCTATTGCGCAGAATTTCTCACATCTCGTCCACTGTCCTGAGTGACTTCTATGCCCCTTGAAGTTTTGATTCTGCTCGGCCTGATAACGCTGAACGGCGTTTTTGCCATGTCGGAGATCGCGCTTGTCACAGCGCGGCGCGCGCGCTTGCAAGTGCTGATGGAGGAGGGTGATCGGGGCGCGGCGGCGGCGATGGCGCTGAATACGGAGCCCACGCGATTCCTTTCGACCATTCAGGTCGGCATCACATCGATTGGAATCACAAGTGGAATTGTCGGTGAGGCCGCGTTTGCGACGCCGCTGAGCCTGTGGCTGATCGAGCTTGGCGGTAATCCTGCCAATGCACGGCTGGGTGCCACCGTACTGGTCGTTCTGGTGATCACCTACGTATCAATCGTCATTGGTGAGCTGGTGCCCAAGCGCTTGGGACAGATCTGGCCCGAAGCCATCGCGCGTCGTGTTGCGCGGCCGATTGGCTGGCTTGCGACGGCGGCACGGCCGTTTGTACGATTGCTTTCGTCGTCGACGGATCTTCTGCTGCGGCTGTTCGGGGCGCGTAACCGGCTTGCGGATGCCGTAACCGAAGAAGAAATCCATGCGTTGATTCAGGAAGGCTCCGATCACGGCGTGATTGATGAGCAGGAGCGCGCAATGGTGCGCAATGTGTTCCGACTCGACGATCGCCAGATTGCATCACTGATGACGCCGCGGTCAGACATCGTGTATGTCGATCTGGAGGATTCAGCGGCCGAAAACCTGAACAAGGTGATCGAATCGCAGCGTTCGCGCTTTCCGGTGTGTCGCGGAGGCCTGCGCGATGTGGTCGGCATCATGAGTGCCAGCAGCCTGCTGCAACAGACGATCCGCGGGCAGGCACCCGATTTTTCCAAAGGCCTGGTCGCAGCCGCGTACGTGCCCGAGTCCTTGACTGGGATGGAGTTGCTCGAGACGTTTCGTACGTCGACGTCGCACCAGGCGCTCGTGGTCGACGAGTATGGCGAAATCCAGGGTCTGGTCACGCTGCAGGATCTGCTCGAAGCAATCACCGGTGAGTTCAAGACACCGAGCGTTGATGATTCGTGGGCGGTGCAGCGACAAGACGGTTCATGGCTGCTCGATGGCT
>JACCYC010000213.1 GCA_013696665.1 Burkholderiaceae bacterium
AAACCTCGATCGAATCTTGATAGCGCCCACTGTCGAACAGGTCGCTTGCCTCGGCAATGAGTGACGCTGCCAGGATGCCATCAAGATACGCGGGATCGATTCGATCGCCGGGCTTTGTGCCCTGACATGTCTGTACATAGGCGTCGACCGACGGATCCTTCGTCCACGCCGGTGCGTCCTGAAGATGCGGAAGCGGCGTTAAATTGACGCCGTCGATGCTGGCGCGAGCAACACCTTTGGCAACGATCAACCCCGACTTCAAATCCGCGAGCGCGAGACAAATCCGAAACGCATCGCGCGCGCCGCCGGTCTGATTTTTCAGATCGATTGGGGTAAATGTTCCGACCAGAACAATCGGCGCCTGCCCAACCGAGGCGCGCGAAAACGGTTGCGCGTTGAAGCCCGGGTACTTCGAGCGCACCAGCCCCTGAATTTTCGTTTCGAGCGACTGCGTTGTCACAGTTTGCGTATGCGACACGCTATCGACCAATGGATCGATCACCAGCAGCCGCTGCGTCGGAGGCATCGAAAGTGTCTTCGCAGCGCTCGAGAAAAGATTGTTCGCTGCCGCCAGCAACGCATCGTCGAGAGGAAGCACTGGGGGCGGCGCTACCGGCGCTGGCGCCGGAGCTGTTGCCGTTGCCGTTGCTGTTGCCGTTGCCGTTGCTGTTGCCGTTGCCGTTGCCGTTGCCGTTGCGCACGCCACAGGCGTGGATACCGCCCGCGTCCCCTGGGGTAGCGGCGGCGTATCAAGCGTCTCGCACCCCGCGGTCATCGCGGCAACCGTTGCGATTGAAAGCATCGCGCAAAACGTCGCGCGCATTGGCGTGATCGGGCGCGTTGCCCTTTTCAGGTTCTTCACGATTGACACTCCTTGCTGCGAAGCAGATCACGCTCGATGGCCGTGATCTGCCCGGTCTGCTGAAATTTTTCTTCGATGGTCGTGCAGCGCAACGGGCGCGACTTCGGCACAGGTTTGATGACGGGTTTGACGGTATTTGCGCTTCGAGGCCCGGTCGCAACCGTCGTCGTCACGGGCGGCGGAGCTTCGACGACCGGCGGCGTGGTCGCAACCGTAGTGGGCGCGACGGTGGCCGGCGCAATTGTCTGCGGTAACGTGGCTGAAGGAACCGGTGCAGGCGAGGGATCCACGGTAACAATTAACCACGTCACCGCGGCGACGGCTACCGCTGCACCGACGGCGATCATGGCTTTGTACGATCGGCCGATTGTTCCCCCGGTGTCTGATCTGGATGTGCCGTCGGCACCGCTGCTGTTGCCCGTTGTTTCTGAGATTTGCTTTTGCAGCGTGGCGGGCACTACCAGCCGGATCGGACGTGATTTCTGCTCGCGCAACGCCGGCGCTTTCAAAAGCGCTGTCAGGTCAGCCAGCAAATGCGCGAGTCGCGGGTCGCCGTGGTCGCCATTCCACCCAACCAGATCGAACATCTGGGTCTGCCGGAATTCCAGGGGTGGCCGCACCTTGTCCAGCAATACCGGCACTAGTTTTTCGCTTTGCAAAGCCTCGTACGCCTCGATGCGCACCCAGCGGCTGTCTATCGAAGTCGTCGTCCACAGGGCGAGCAAACAGCGCGCACTGTTCAGCTCCTCCTCAAGAACCTTGGGCCACAGCGCGCCGGCGCGCGTTTCCTGGTCCCAGAAAACGTCCCACCCGTGTCCTTCAAGCCAGCTGACGATTTCCGCGGCACGCGGCTTGTCCGCTCGCGAATAGCTGACAAACAAGTCGGCCATTAAAACCTCCGTCACCACCCGTAGCCGCTGCACGCCGCTGCACGCAGCGGCAAACAGATTTGATCCCAGTTTAGAAGTGAACCGGGCGGGTGCCTACTGCATATTCACGCCCGCAGGCGGGCGTTTTAGCGACAGCCGCCGTACTGTGCGGTCGCGACGGCATGCCATTACCAACCACAAACGCGGTCCCAACATTTCGCCGACCATAACGCCAGCGCGATTCCGCCACAAGCTGGCGGCATATCGACTGCTATGGTGGGGCGTGCATTCAGAGGTGCTGTGATTACTACCTATCGATTAACCCGCCGCCGTGCCACGTTCGGAATAGCATTGCTCCCTTTTTTCGCCGGCTGCAGCACACCGCTGCCGCTCGGCTTATCGCCTTCGCGTGACCCAGCGGCTGCGGCGCGTCTTCGCGAGAGCGCGGAGGCGCACGGCGGGGCCGCCTACCGCACCCTGACCGATATCAATGTCAGTTATGACGGCCAGTGGCGGCCACTGATTGGCCGCATTCAGCGCGAGTTAGTTGATGCAGGTTTCGCGGCCCTTCAGAGGAGCGGATCATGCCGGCAGAGGGAGCTGTGGCGCAGGCTTACAGGGGGCCGCTGGGTCGCAAGCAGGTCTGGTGGCGTCGCAATCGAGTCCGTTCGAATTCGATCGGTGAAGTTGCCGTGTGGTTGAACGGCGTGCCAAGCACGGAACCCGCCGCACAGCAGACCGCGGCGCTGGTGGCCGAGGGCTATGCGTTGTTTCTACTGGGGCCCTTGTGGCTGGCGGAGCGCAATCTACCGATGCAGCTCGCCGGAACAGACTGCGTTAACGGCCGCCTGTGCGACGTCGTCAACGTCTGGCTATCTCCTGGACTGGGGCTCGTCGAGACTGATCGGCTCGCGGTGTTTATCGATCGGGCGGATCACATTACCCGCCGTATCCGCTTCACTCTTGAAGGTTTCGAGGGAACGCGCGGCGCGGTGGCCGAGGTCGACATGTTTGCCCACGCACGTCGCTTCGGTGTTCTGTGGCCGATGCGTTCATACGAGCACCTGGTGCATCCGCTGTCGTTGCCGGTGCACGACTGGCACGTCACAGGGCTTGACGTTAATCGCGGGTACTCGGCAAACGACATCCGCGGCCCTGAATTCACTGGCGCCGCGGCAACCCCGGCAATCTCGGTCGCCGCCGCAGCACCCGATCAACGATCGCGATCTGAACGAGCTCGCCTTCCGCAATCGCGTTGAGATCACTCACGCGCGATGAAATTCTGCAGTGCAGCTGCTGACGCAGGCATTGCAATCGGATGTGAAGCCCGCTGCAAATAACAATAGTTTTGCGGCACTCGGTGCGTGAATATCAGCTCGACAGACTGCCTCTGATGATTTATCTCCGTGACTTACCAACGTCTGAGTTGCATCGAAGCGACGTCTTACTATCAAGCGCTAGCTGATGGACATCTTCATCTCTTACTCGTCAAAGTATCGCGATCTGTGCGAGCGATTACAGCTCGCGCTGGATGCCGAAGGCCATCGATGCTTCGTTGATCGCACCGAACTCGAACCGGGCCAGCCATTCGACGCTGAATTGCGCAAGGCGATCGCCGATTGCGATGTGTTCATCTTCCTGGTGTCGCCCGAGTCAGTCGCCACGGGCAGTTACGCGCTTGCCGAACTCAATCTTGCGCAGCAACGCTGGCGCCATCCTGGCGGGCGTGTGCTGCCGGTGGTGGTCGCCCCAACGCCGTTAAATTCGATCCCGACGTATTTAAAGGCGGTGACCCTGCTGCAACCGAAAGGGGAGATCGTCGCCGAAACACTCGCCGCCGTCGCCCGCATCGGCACGCGTGGCCGCAGGCCGCTGATGTTGACGCTGGCCGCTGTCGCAGTCGTTGCTGTCATAGCCGCCGGGGCGGCCGGCTACGTATGGCAGCAGCGCACGGAGGAGGCGGAACGAAAACAACTGGTTGCACGTGAAATTGCTTCCGCCACGGTGCTCTGCACTTCTGGGGCGCACTCGGCCGCGTGGAGTCGCTTCGAAGAACTTCAATCGCGCTATCCGACCGACGCCGGTTTGCAAAATGCGCGCGGGCAATGTGGCATGCGCTGGCTGCGCGAAATTCGGGTCCGCGTTGGCGAGCAAACGTTTGCCGATATCGTCAAACGCGTGCAGCCGGCGCTGGTATCGGGTCTGGTCGACGCCAAGGGTCAGCGCGCCGCGGACCTTTTCGCGCACCTGGGTTGGGCCGACTATCTGCTAACGCGTGAAGGAGCCATCGCCGGCGACCCCGCTGCGCACTTCCAGCGTGCGCTGAAGGAAGAAGCCGACAACGTCTACGCACACGCCATGTGGGGCCAGCATCTGTGGTGGTCACGTGATGGCGACACTGAGGCGCGCGAGCATTTCGCGCAAGCCGTTGCGAGCGGCCGCGATCGCGCGTTTGTGCGGGCACTGCAGTTCGGCGGCAGCCTGTCGCGTGCAGCGCTCGAGCCGTACGCGGTCCTCGTAGCCAACGACATGCGACTGGCAGGTGAACCGGTCAGCGATGCGATTCGAAATCGTCTTTGGAGCCGTGTGTACCGCTCGTACCTTTACACGATTGACGACCAGGGCACACGCACAAGTTTCCTCGCACTCCTGCCAGGCGATGTGCACTTGGCAACATTTGACTGGCTGTTTCCGCAGTCCGCCATTCCTGTCAATGAGATCCCAGTGTGGCGCTACGTGCGCTTGCGGCTGCTCGCTAACGCAGGGCGGGCAGTCGAAGCACGACGCGGCCTGCAGGACCTGCTTGGCGAACTCTCAGCACAAAAATCCGACGGCCGTGTTGTCGATCAAACACGCCGGTTGCTGAAAGAGTCCAAAGCTCTCGACGCTCGGTGAGCCGAACACAGGCGAAACGAGCAATGCAGGCTGCCCACGCGCGAATTTGTTCGTCATCACTGGCGCATCGGGCTCCGGCAAATCATCAATCATCGAGGAGCTTATGCGGAGCGGTTACGCATGCGTTGCAGAGGTCGGGCGGCAGATCGTGAAGGAGCAGAACCTCATTCAGGGTGACGCCACGCCCTGGAAGAACAACCGAATGTTCATGGCGTTGCTGTACTCGAGGTCAGCGAGCGTACGAATCTATCGAGGAAACGCTTTCGCCGGTCTTCTTCGATCGAGCTCTCCCCGAATGCTTGAGCTACGCAAAGTCACTCAAGGGTTCTGCGCGAACGAAGGCTCTTCGCACGATCGCAGCGCTGCAGTACAACCGCACTGTGTTCGTCACTCCCCCATGGGAGGACCTCTACGCTACCGATGCAGAGCGCAAACACTCATTTCAGGAAGGCGTCGCGTATCACCGTGCGGAGATCGCTGCCTACACGGAGTGCGGCTATTCGCTTCTCGAGGTGCCGCGCGGGGCCGTGGAAGTCAGAGCTGATTTCATCGTCAGCCACGCAGCGTCCCGTGAAGAATGACCCCTGCATCGAAGTGTTAGAACCACGCCAACGGCTCTGCACGCGTTGCCACATCATTCGGCTGTGATTTTCGCGTCGCGGATCACTTTGCCCCACTTGCCGGTCTCACTCCCGATAAACGACTCGAACTCGGCTGGCGTGCTGCCCACCGGGATCGTGCCCATCTCATCGAATCTCTGCTTGACGTCCGGCAGCTTCACGATCACGGCGACCTCGTCCGCGATGCGCTTGATGACAGCCGGTGGCGTGCCGGCGGGCGCCAGGATTCCGGCCCATGTACTGCCGGTGAAACCTTTGATACCCTGCTCGATAAAGGTCGGAACATCCGGCAGCGCGGCCAGCCGCGTTTCGCTCGTGACTCCGATCAGTCGCACCTTGCCGGCTTTGCCCGGATTGATCAAACCCACGGCCGCGTCCATGAACAACTGGATGTGACCACCCATCAGATCCGTCAGGGCTGGCGCCGAGCCTTTGTACGGAATATGCACCATGCTCGTCTGCGTCACCGACTTCAGCAATTCGGTTGTGAGGTGTACCGCCGAGCCATTGCCACTGGAGCCGTAGCTCACCTTGCCGGGATTATTGCGCGCATATTCGATCAGATCGGCTGCGCTCTTGAACGGCGTGTCGTTGTTCACTGCGGCCACTAGCGGAGAGACGCCGATCAGCGACACCGCCGCCAGATCCTTCTTCGGGTCATAGGGCAACTTCGGGTACAGCGTGGTGTTGGCCGCATAGGCAGCGATCACCACTGCCAACGTGTAGCCGTCAGGCGGTGACTTCGCAAGTGCATCGACTCCGATAATGCTGTTTGCACCCGGCTTGTTGTCGATCACGACCGACTGGCCGAGCCGCTCCTGCAACTTCTGGGTTACCAGCCGCGCGGTGATATCAGTAAAGCCGCCGGGCGTGTAGGGGACGATCACCTTGATCGGCTTCGATGGCCAGGCCTGGGCCTGGGCACGGGGCACCAGCAGAGTCGTGGCGCCAGCGATTAGCGCGCCATTGAAACGTCGCCGGTTGATGCGTTCTGAATCTGTCATGTCTGCTCCTGATTACTTTTATTGACCGCTGAGGTAACGCTCGCGTAGCTCGCGCTTCAGTATCTTGCCAATTGAGTTGCGTGGCAATTCGTCGACGCAAAGCAGATCGGACAGCCGCTGCGTCTTGCCGACCCTGCCATTGATCCACTCGCGCAAATCAGTGGCAGCAATGTCTTGTCCGCCACGCCGCACGACGAAGGCTACTGGCGTTTCGCCCCACT
>JACCYC010000221.1 GCA_013696665.1 Burkholderiaceae bacterium
GTCAACTCGCCGGACGCACCGGCGGCCGGCGCTCCTCAATGTCACGCTGCCGCCCTTGGCAGCGCGACCCCACGAAACATTTCCTTGATTCCGCGCACCGCCTGTTTGATGCGGTGCTCATTCTCGATCAATGCAAAGCGCACGTGATCGTCACCGTAGTCCCCAAAACCGATGCCGGGCGATACCGCAACCTTTGCATCGGCCAACACCTTCTTCGCAAATTCGAGCGAACCCATTGCCAAGTACTGCTCCGGAATCCTGGCCCAGATATACATCGACGCTTTCGGAATATCGACCATCCATCCGGCTTCGTGCAGGCCGCGCACCAGCACGTCGCGCCGGCGCTGGTACTCGCGGCGAATGTCTTCCACACATTGCTGCGGACCTTCCAGGGCTGCAATAGATGCAACCTGAATCGGCGTGAAGCTTCCGTAGTCGTGGTAACTCTTGATGCGCGACAGCGCCGACACGAGATCCTTGTTGCCGACCATAAACCCGATGCGCCATCCGGCCATGTTGTAGCTCTTCGACATAGTGAAAAACTCAACTGCTACGTCGCGCGCGCCGGCACACTGCATGATCGAGGGTGCACGGTTATTTGCGTAGGCGCCGTCGAACGTAATGTCGGCATACGCCAGATCGTGCACGACATAGATTCCATACTGCCTCGCAAGATCGATGACCCGCTGAAAGAAGTCGAGCTCGACGCACTGTGCGGTCGGGTTGCTCGGAAATCCCAGGATGATCATCTTCGGTTTTGGCAAAGACTCACGAATTGCGCGTTCGAGTTCGGCGAAAAAATCCACGGCACCGTCCATTCGGACCGAACGGATGTCGGCTCCGGCGATGATTGCGCCGTAAATATGAATCGGATAGCTCGGGTTTGGCACTAACACCGTATCGCCACGATCCAGCGTGGCAAGCATCAGATGTGCAAGCCCTTCCTTCGAACCGATGGTTACGATCGTTTCTGTCTCTGGATCGAACTCAACGTCGTAGCGCGCCTGATACCAGCCGGCGATCGCGCGCCGCAGCCGGGGAATGCCTTTGGATACCGAATACCCGTGCGTGTCCTGCCGTTGTGCTGCCTCTACAAGCTTGTCGACGATGTGCCGAGGTGTGGGCCCATCGGGATTGCCCATGCTCATGTCGATGATGTCTTCGCCGCGCCGGCGCGCGGCCATTTTCAGCTCGCCAGTAATGTTGAATACATACGGCGGCAGGCGTCTGATGCGCGGAAACTCGACCATTATCGAAGGTGGTTGGAGACGCGCTGTAACGCGTCTGTTGCACTGCAAGGCGTGCCTATAATGTACTCGAACACTTCTCGAATTTTCCCTTCGAAGTCAACCGGGGTCATGAGGTTTCAAGCGATTTGAAGCTGCACGCTGACACGCCCACCGCGCTCAATACCGTTACTGCGTACGGCGCGGGTTTTGTTGAAATCAACCAGATTCGGCACACGACGCACGTGATCGTGACGCCTGATCGCGTGTTGCCATGGCCGCTCGCCAGCTTTGAGGCACTCGAAGCCAGCGACTTTGAAAGGCTGCGAGACCTGCGCACTGAGGTCGTGCTGATGGGCACCGGTGCGCGCCAACGGTTCCCGCATCCGCGACTGGCCCGGTCGCTCGCCGAAGCCGGGATAGGACTTGAGATCATGAATACGCCGGCGGCCTGCCGCACGTACAACATACTGATGGCCGAAAGCCGCAAGGTTGCGGCCGCCTTGCTAGTCAGCAGCTGACAATGGTGCAGCTTGATTCCGTGGTCCCCGATTTTTCGGTGGCGGCCACAGGTGGCGACTTCAAGCTGTCCGAGCAGCGCGGCAAGGCGATCGTGCTGTACTTCTACCCGAAGGACAACACGCCAGGATGCACAACTGAGGGCTCGGAATTTGCCGCGGCCACTCCGCAATTTGATGCAGCTCACGCCGTTATCGCGGGCGTGTCTCGCGACAGTCTGAAGTCGCACGAAGGCTTCAAGGCCAGGATGAACTTTCCGTTTGAGCTGATATCCGATCCTGACGAGAAGCTTTGCGAGATGTTCGGCGTGATCAAGATGAAGAACATGTATGGAAAGCAGGTGCACGGCGTCGAACGAAGCACCTTTGTGATCGACCGGGCCGGTGTGTTGCGCAAACAGTGGCGAGGCGTGAAAGTGCCTAACCATGTCGCTCAGGTTCTCACGTTTGTACAGTCGCTTGCATGACGGGCAGCGCCCGCAACTACTGAAGAATTGACTCCTCGCTGATGCCACTTCCGAAAGCACCCACCAAGCCAGCTACTTTTCTCGCTGCGATTCCTACAGAGCCCGCACCGATCGCGCGCGTGCTCGATACTCCGGTGCCATTGAAGCGAGAGGCAGAGCCGGCGCAACCGCAACCGGTTCGCTCATCCGCTCCGACACGTCTCGCGGTGGTCGAGTCGATTCCGCAAGCAGCCAAGACTGCAAGCAGAAAGCCACGCCTGGCGGGGCCGCCAAAACTCTTTGTGCTCGACACCAACGTGCTGCTGCATGATCCGACCAGCTTGTTCCGGTTCGAAGAACACGACGTTTTCCTGCCAATGATGACGTTGGAGGAGCTCGATTCGCACAAAAAGGGCATGTCGGAGGTTGCGCGTAGCGCGCGCCAGGTGTCGCGCACACTCGATTCGCTGGTGGCGGCCAGCACAACGCCCATTGAAGAGGGAATTCCACTGTCGGCGCTCGGCAACAAGGACGCCGCCGGCCGCGTGAGTTTTCAAACGCATGCCCTTTCCGCAACGCTGCCTGACAGTTTGCCCGTTGGAAAGGCCGACAATCAGATTCTCGCGGTCGTACGTGCGCTGAAGGATTTGCATACAACGCGTGACGTGGTGCTTGTGTCCAAGGACATCAACATGCGCGTCAAGGCGCGTGTGCTGGGCCTTCCGGCGGAGGACTACACCAACGACAAAGTCCTAGAAGATACGGACCTGCTGTACACCGGCGTGCAACAGTTGCCGGCGAGCTTCTGGGACAAGAACGGCAAAGGGATGGAGTCGTGGCAGCACGGCGGCTTCACCTACTACCGAATCAACGGACCGATTG
>JACCYC010000235.1 GCA_013696665.1 Burkholderiaceae bacterium
GGTGTGCACAGCGGCGAGCTCGACGCCAGTTTTTACTTTGGCGGCGTCTCAAGCAACGAGCTTCTTTCTGTTCATCTGCGACCACTGATTTACCGCGTGGCGGCCCCGGCCGACTGGGCTGACCGAATTGACGGCGCGCAGTGGGACGAGATCAGCCAATTGCCTTGGATCGGCACGCCTGACATCAGCACGCACACGCGTCTGGTAGCCGATCTCTTTGCGCAGCGATCGTTGCCGCCACCGAATGCAAGTGTTCAGGCAGACGACGAAGGGGTCATCATCAATCTGGTCATCTCTGGTCTTGGGGTAGCCCTGATACGCGACGATGTCGCGCGCCGACTCGAGCGCATTGGCGATGTCGTGATCTGGACGCGCGCTGCGATCGATACATCGTTGTGGTTTGTATGTCTCGAGCGGCGTGCCAACGAACCCATGATTGCAGCGCTGCTTGCGATGGTGCGCAAATCGTGGAAGCTCGAGACGCCCTCAATCACCGAGGCGCTCGCTACTGCGTGACGCTGTTAGCGCGGTGAACTTTCCGTTTGCGCGAATACTTCAGGCGACCAGCCGCCGCCAAGCGCCTTGTACAGATCCACCAGTGCAGTTTGCCGGTCGCGCAGCGCGTTGACTCGTGCACGCTCGGCGTCGAGCAGGTTGCGCTGATTGTCGAGCACATCGATAAAGCTGGAATATCCGCTCCGGTAGCGCAGGTCAGACAAACGCAGCGCATCGATCAATTGGGTGCGCCGTTCGTCCTGCGCGACGAATATTTCGCGCGCGGCGCGATGCGCAACCAGCGCGTTATGCGCGTCGCGAAATGCGGATTGCACCGACTGCACGTAACCAATCTCGGCTTGATTGCGACGTGAGGTTGCCGCATCCACCTGCGAGCCGATGCGTGCGGCGCCGATGATCGGCTGCAACAAGCTGCCGGCAATCGACCACACTCGGGCCGGTGCAGAGAACAGATTCGAAAGGTCGGCGCTTTCGCCGCCAAACCGTCCGGTCAAGATCAGCGAAGGAAAGTACTGCGCCCGTGCTTCATCGATGCGCGCGCTGGCAGAAACAAGATTGGCTTCGGCCTGCCGGATATCGGGCCGTCGTGCCAGCAGGTCCGCGGGCAAGCCCGAGGGTACTTCGGTACTCGTCGCGCTGGCAATCGTTGCGAGAGCCTTGCCGTGTGCCACCACCGGCGTGTAGACATCACGTGCGCTGCGCCCCGCGAGTACGGCGAGTGCGGCTTCGGATTGCGCAATCGCACGTTCGAGCGCGGGTATTACTGCCGCCACGCTCGAGCGCTCGGCCTCAGACAGCCTCAGTTCGTATTCACCAACGAGTCCCGCGTCAAAGCGCTGCTTCTGCAGTTTGATGTTCTCGGCGCGCGTACCGAGCGTGTCGCGCGCAATCTGCAGTTCGGCATCAAGCGCGCGGAGCGAGAAATATGTCGAGGCGACTTGAGCTGCCAGTGCAGTGCGCACTGTCTCGGCACTGAAACGCGTAGCGAGTAACTCAGCCTGTGCGGCGTTGCGACCGGATGCGAGACGGCCCCACAGGTCAACTTCATAGGCAGCCTGCAGGCCGCCGCTGAAACTGTTTGAAATCTGCGGCCCCGGAAATATCGCGTCAGTCGATTGGCTGCGCCGCGCTCGACTTGCACCCAAGTCTGCGTCAAGCGACGGGTACAGGGTCGACCGCGCCAGACGCAAGTTTGCGCGTGCTTCATCGATGCGTAAAACGGCGAGCCGCAGATCGAGGTTCGCTGCGAGCGCCTCTTCGATCAGTGTCGTCAGCTGCGGATCGCTGAACTGCGTCCACCAGCGTTCGATGCCCGCAATGTGCGTGGCGGTGGGTGCCGGCAGATCGAGCGCCGGCAGGCGCGGCTCTGTCGACGCGCACGCAGTTAGCGCGGTAACGACGCCGATGAATGCAATCTTCGCAAGCTTCAACTTCGCGCTATTCATTACTCGCCCCCCTCATGCGCTTCCCTAAGTTGCGTTTGCTGTCCTTTACGTACGTGCACAGACGATGCCGCCTCGGCCGCGAGCCGTGCATGCGTCGCAAGACTGCGCCGCTCGCCTTCCGCAACTTCCTCGTGCAACTGCGCCGCGGTGCGGGTCTCGCGCAACTTGCGATCGGTGATCAGCTTGAAAAATAAGGGTACGAAGAAGATTGCGAGGAATGTTGCGGCCAGCATGCCGCCCATCACACCGGTGCCGGCTGATACGCGGGCACCGGCGCCGGCGCCGGACGAGAACGCGAGTGGCACCACGCCAAGAATGAATGCCAGCGAGGTCATCACGATCGGCCGGAAGCGCAAACGCGCCGCCTCGATCGCTGCCGCCGCGCTTGAATAACCTTCGGCCGCTTTCAACGATGCGTACTCCACAATCAGAATCGCGTTCTTTGCAGCCAGTCCAAGCAGGGTGACAAGCCCGATCTGGAAGTACACATCGTTGGTAAGCCCACGTAGATAAACCGCGGCGAGTGCTCCGAACGTTCCGAACGGCAGCGCCATCAGCACCGAAAAGGGCAGCGACCATTTTTCGTACTGCGCCGCGAGGATTAGGAACACCATCACCACGGCCAGGCCCAGGGCCAGGGCCGACGTGCCGGAGGACTGCTGCTCCTGGAAAGATGCACCCGTGAATTCAACGTCGAAGCCGGAAGGCAGCGTCTCACGCGCGATCTGCTGAATGCGTGCGATGGTCTGCCCGGAGCTAACGCCCGGTGCTGCGCTGGCAAACACCTTTACCGCCTGCAGGTTGTTGTAGCGATCGAGCGAATCGGGGCCCGATGTGTACTCGACGCGCGCAACCGAGCGCAGGGGCACCATCTCGTTGCGGTCCGAGCGCACCCACACCGCCCCGATGTCGTCGGGCCGCGTGCGATACGACGGCTCCGCGCTCATTAACACCTGCCAAGTGCGGCCGTATTTATTGAAATCGTTGACGTAGTAGCTGCCGAGCGTGGCTGACAGCGTGTTGAAAATCTCATCGACCGGCACGCCGAGCGACTTTGCCTTTTCACGATCGACATCGACGTAGAGCTGCGGCACGTTCGGCTTCCACAGCGTGTTGACCTGTACGAACGTCTTGTCCTGCTGAAGACGACCGAGCAATCCACCCATCGCCTGCGCGAGCGCCTGCGGTCCACCGTCACCGCGATTGCGGATGTAGAACTCGGCTCCGCCAGCCGTGCCAAGCCCGAAAATCGCTGGCGGCGCGAACGCAAGCGCCAGCCCTTCCTTGATGTCGCCGGTCTTCATGAAGAAATCTCCGACAAGCTGCGGCGTCGTAACGCCCTTGCGCTTGTCCCACGGAATTTGCGTCACGAAGATCGTTGCAGCATTGTTGCGAAAACCACCGCCAAGGAAGTCGAACCCAGTAAACGCAACGACGTCCTGGTTATTTGCGTTGCTTTGGATCCGTCGAACGACCTCTGAAACAACTTTGTCGGTTCGCTGCAGGCTCGCGCCATCAGGCAGGATCACCGCCGCGATGTAGAAGCCCTGGTCTTCGTCGGGCACCAGCGAGCCTGGTGTTAACCGCCACAGTGCGCCGGCGACGATCACCATGACCGCAAATAGCGCCAGTCCGAAAGCACTACGGCGAATCATCCACACGACGCCGTTGGTGTAACGCTCGGTGATGCGCCCGAACCAGTTATTAAATGCGCGGAAGAAACGGTTGGGTTCCTGGTGCGGCTTGAGCAACAACGAACACAGCGCAGGCGTCAGCGTCAACGCAACAATGCCGGAGATCATTACCGCGATTGAGATCGTGATCGAAAACTGTCTGTAAAGCTCGCCCGTCAACCCGCCCAGAAACGCGATCGGCACGAACACCGCTACAAGTACCAGCACGATTGCAATGATCGGGCTTGTAACTTCCTTCATTGCAATGATCGCCGCCTCGCGCGCGTTCAGTTTTTCCTCGCGCATGATGCGTTCGACGTTTTCGAGTACGACGATCGCATCGTCGACCACGATGCCGATCGCGAGCACCATGCCGAACAACGTCAGCGTGTTGATCGAGTAGCCCAGCATCGACAGGCCGGCAAAGGTGCCGATCAGCGACACCGGCACCGCGATGATCGGAATCAGCGTGGCACTCCAGCTCTGCAAGAACAGGTAGACCACGAGGAAAACGAGGATGACCGCAATTGCGAGCGTGACCACGACTTCGTGGATCGATACCTCGACGAAGCGCGTGGTGTCGTAGGGAACCGCATACGCGAGCCCCTGCGGGAACTCGGGCTTGAGCCGGTCAACGGTCGCCGTGACACTCTTTGCGACATCGAGCGCGTTGGCGCCCGGCTGCAGAAAGATGCCGACCAGCGTCGCGTTCTGACCGTTGTAGCGGCCGATGAAGTCGTAGTCACGCGAGCCGAGTTCAACGCGGGCGATATCGCGCACACGAATCGTCGAGCCATCCGCGCTGCTGCGCACGATCACGTTTTCAAACTCCTTCGGATCGGCGAGGCGGCCTTGCGTGGTGATTGTGTAGGCAAGTTCTTGCGAACCGCTCTTGTCCGACGTGTAAGGCGCCTGGCCGATCTTGCCTGCCGCGAACTGCGCGTTCTGCTCGTTGATCGCGCGCACGACATCGCCGGTCGTCAGTTTTAGCTGCGCGAGCCGATCCGGCCGGAGCCAGATCCGCATCGCGTAATCCTTGGCGCCGAAGATCTGAACGTTGGTCGTGCCGGGCAGTCGTTTCAGCTGATCGAGCACGTTGAGGGTGACGTAGTTCGACGTGAACAGGTCGTTGTGGGTGCCGTCGGGCGAGTAGAAGGCGAGCACCCGCAAAAACGCCGACGATCCTTTTTCGACTGTCACGCCCTGCCGACGCACCTCCTGCGGCAGCCGCGCCTCGGCCTGCTTGACGCGATTGTTGACATTGAGCGCGGCCTGGTCGACGTCGGTGCCGATGTTGAACGTGACCTGTATCTCGACTGCGCCATTGCTCGACGAGTTCGAGCTCATGTAAAGCATGCTTTCAACGCCGTTGATCGCATTCTCGAGCGGCGCAGCGACCGTTTGTTCGAGCACGCTGGCCGATGCACCGGGATACACCGCGCGGACGCTGACAACGGGCGGCGCAATCTCGGGGTACTGCGCGATCGGCAGCGTGCGCATCGCGGCCAAACCCGCGATGACGATGAAGATCGACAGCACCGCGGCAA